>CAZHPL010000050.1:0-15004 GCA_964534495.1 uncultured Lishizhenia sp. | reverse complement strand
TTGGCAAGTGAATGAGTGTGCAAGGTTATTACACCTATTGTTTCTTACTGGGGGCAGCAACAAGTTACTGGGCCATATTTGTCACGATTGCAGCCGAACAATTTGGGACAAATATTCGCTCCACAGCGGCAAATACTGTTCCTAATTTTGTGCGTGGCTCCGTAAATATCATTGTGCTTTTGTTTTCTATTTTGGTAGGAATGTCACTTTCAAAAGGCTGGGCAGCGTTAATGGTTGGACTACTTTTTACAGGTTTAGCTTTATACAGTATTTCGCGCTTGAAAGAAACATTCGGAAAAGACTTGAATTATATAGAAGAGATTTCTTAGCAACCAAAGTCATCATGCGGTCAAAAGCGTAGAGCAATTTTCTCGTTTTTTAGTTTTCAACATTCCCCAAAATTCGGGTATAATGCACTAATTTTATCCTTCCAATTTTTGTCCTATGTTCTTAATATTTGACACTGAAACCACAGGTCTTCCTAAAAATTACAACGCTCCCATTTCGGATACAGATAACTGGCCAAGAGTGGTTCAAATTGCTTGGCAATTACACGATGAACTGGGGAATCTTGTTGAACATAAGGATTTTATCGTCAAACCAAAAGGCTTTGATATTCCACCAAATGCAGAGGATATTCATGGTATTTCAACGGAATTGGCGAACATGGCAGGCGATGAATTGGAAGATGTACTTTTCCTTTTCCGAAAAGCCCTTCAAAAGGCAAAATTCATCGTAGGACATAATGTTGGATTTGACATCAATATCGTCGGTTCAGAATATTTTCGTTTAGGTGAAGAAACACCGCTTGTTTTACCCGTCTTGGATACTTGTACAGAGCAATCAGCAGAACTGTTAAGGTTGCCAGGTGGTCGTGGAGGAAAGTTCAAATTGCCTACCTTAACGGAACTACACGAATATTTATTTCACGAAGCATTTGGTGAAGCGCATAATGCAACTGCCGATGTTGAAGCCACAACGCGTTGTTTTCTTGAATTAGTTCGTAAAGAACATTATTCGTTGGATGAAATCCTTGAAGAAGCTGGGTTTACACAACGATTCAAAGAACATAATACGGAACCCTTTGTTCCAATTGGCTTAACGCATACCAATCTTAAGGAAGAAAGTGCTCGTCTCCGAAAGTTAAGTCAACCACAGGAACCAACCAAAGAAATCGATCAGTCGGCCATTGATGCTTTGTTGGATTTGCCATTTGCTCATTTACACAATCATACGCAGTTTTCGATTCTACAATCCACTGCTGACGTGAAAAACTTGGTAAAGAAGGCGGTTGATTTGGGCATGGAAGCCGTGGCGTTAACGGACACAGGAAACATGATGGCTGCTTTTCATTTTGAACAAGCGGCAAGTAAAATGAATGGTGATATTGCCAAAAAAAGAAAAGAAGCCGAGGAAAAAGGGGAACCGTTTCATCTAAAGGAAGTATTGCCCATTATCGGTTGCGAGTTTAATGTTTGTAGAAATCTCAATGATAAAAAGCAGAAAGATAATGGATACCAAGTTGTTTTCTTAGCCAAAAATAAACGCGGTTATCAAAATCTAATAAAATTAGCTTCGATTGCCTACACAAAAGGAATGTATTACGTTCCCCGAATTGATAAAGAAGCGGTGGAACAATACAAAGAGGACTTAATTGTCTTGTCCGGAAACTTGAATGGAGAAATTCCAAACCTGATTTCAAATGTAGGTGAAAATCAAGCGGAAGAAGCCTTACTTTGGTGGAAAGAAAAGTTTGGAGCAGATTTTTATATTGAACTGAATCGCCATTACTTAGATACAGAAGATCGAGTAAACACCGTCCTTATTCGTTTAGCTCAAAAACACGATGTTAAATTAGTTGCTACGAATAATACCTATTACTTAAACCGAAACGATGCTGACGCACATGACGTTTTGTTGTGTGTAAAAGAAAACGAATTGGTGGAAACACCGAAAGGTAGAGGAAGAGGGTTTCGATTCGGTTTAGAGAATGATGAATTTTATTTCAAGTCAAAGGAAGAAATGATTGACTTGTTTAGCGATGTTCCAGAAGCCATTGAAACCATTGCAGAAATCATAGGGAAATGTGAACATTATCCACTCAAAAGAGATGTATTACTTCCTGCATTTGATATTCCCGAAGAATTTCGTGATGCGCAAGATGAGGTGGACGGAGGCAAACGAGGAGAGAATAATTATTTGCGTCATTTGACGTATGTTGGAGCAGCCAAACGTTATCCGGAAATCACAGATGAAATCAGGGAACGGATTGATTTTGAGTTAAAAACGATTGAAAATACAGGTTATCCAGGTTACTTCTTGATTGTACAAGATTTCTGTCAAGCCGCACGCGATATGGGCGTTTCTGTTGGTCCAGGTCGTGGTTCCGCCGCAGGTTCTGCAGTTGCTTATTGCATCGGAATTACAAATGTTGACCCGATTAAATACGATTTGCTCTTTGAGCGTTTCTTGAATCCTGATCGTATTTCCATGCCGGATATTGATATTGACTTTGACGATGAAGGTCGAGGTCGAGTGATTGAATATGTGATCGATAAATACGGTGCAAGTCAAGTAGCTCAAATCATAACCTATGGAACAATGGCGGCAAAATCGGCTATTCGTGATACAGCACGTGTGATGAATTTACCTTTGCCCGATGCTGATCGTTTGTCCAAAATGATTCCAGGTGAATTTGGTTTGCGTGATATGTTGACGTGGACAGAAGAAAAGTTGACGGACAAATCCAAAAGTCAAGAATCCATGATGGCCGCACGCGAGTTGAGGAAAATTGCGGGAGGACATGACTTACAAGCGCAAGTACTTAATCGCGCAGCGGAAATTGAAGGTTCTGTTCGAAATACAGGAATTCATGCCTGCGGGGTGATAATTACACCAGATGATTTAACCAATTTCGTTCCTGTTGCAACAGCAAAAGATTCGGATTTAGTATGTACGCAATACGACAACTCGGTGGCTGAATCAGCAGGTCTGTTGAAAATGGACTTCTTGGGATTAAAGACTTTGACTTTAATTAAAGACGCTGTCAAATACGTAAAACAAACACATGGTATTGATTTAGACCCAGACGAATTTCCAATTGATGATGAGAAAACGTATGAGCTTTTTCAACGCGGTGAAACGGTTGGAATTTTCCAATACGAATCTGCCGGAATGCAAAAATACCTACGTGAACTAAAACCTACTGTATTTGCCGATTTGATTGCCATGAATGCGCTCTATCGTCCAGGTCCTTTGGAATACATTCCTTCTTTTATCAAGCGTAAACACGGCGACGAACCTATCGTTTATGATTTAGATGACTGTGAAGAATACTTGAAGGAAACTTACGGAATTACGGTTTATCAAGAGCAAGTAATGTTGCTGTCTCAAAAATTGGCAGGTTTTACAAAAGGTGAGGCAGATACCCTGCGAAAAGCAATGGGTAAAAAGCAAAAAGAGGTCTTGGATAAAATGAAACCAACCTTCATCGAACGAGGTGCTGAGAAAGGTCATAAAGCCGAAACACTTGAGAAAATTTGGAAAGACTGGGAAGCATTTGCATCGTATGCCTTCAATAAATCACACTCGACTTGCTATGCTTGGGTGGCTTACCAAACGGCCTATTTAAAAGCAAATTACCCCGCAGAATATATGGCTTCTGTGTTGAGTAATAACATGAATGACATTAAACAGGTTTCCTTTTTTATGGAGGAATGCCGTCGAATGGGAATCAATGTTTTAGGGCCGGACATCAATGAATCCAATTACACATTTGCGGTTAACAAAGAAGGCGCGATCCGTTTTGGTTTAGGAGCCATCAAAGGATTGGGAAGTGGTCCCGTTGATGCCATTGTTGAAGAACGAAAAAATGGACCTTATGCTTCTATTTTTGATTTGACTAAGCGCGTGAATTTGCGTGTTTGTAATAAAAAAGCATTTGAAAGTTTAGCGTATGCAGGAGGATTTGACTCCTTTAAATCTGTTCATCGTGCGCAATATTTTACAGCCGATTCGAGTGGTAGAACATTTTTGGAAAGCGCCGTTAAATTTGGTGCTGCCTTTCAAGAATCACAATTTTCTGCACAAGCTAGTATTTTCGGTGAATCATCTGGTACATCCATGCCGGAACCGATTGTACCCAAAGCGGAAGAATGGACGAGCATGTACAAACTGAATCGTGAAAAAGAAGTTGTTGGGATTTTCATTTCAGGTCATCCCTTAGATGATTACAAAGTTGATATTGACAGTTTTTGTTCGGGAAATATTGGGATGCTCAACGAAATGCAAGAGCACCTTTCAAAAGATTTACTTATTGCGGCAGTTGTTACGGGAGCAGAGCATCGTTTGACCAAGAACGGCGAGCCTTTCGGTACCATGACAATTGAAGATTACAACGATTCGCACCGTTTGAATTTATTCCGTGAAAATTACCTAAAATTTAAGCATTTCATGGAAACAGGAACTTTTATCGTGATGAAAGGAAAAATTGAAATTCCACGTTATCGATCTCAGGCTGAATTTACAGTAAGTACTATTGAATTACTTCAAGAATTGCGCGATAAACGAACAAAAGAAATTAGCATTTTGCTCAACAGTAAAAATGTTGACCAGTTGTTTATCAGTGAATTGAATACCATGTTTGGACAATTTCCGGGTAATACCCCCGTTACTATTAAGGTTATGGACTCATTAGAAGGTGTTGAAGTTGTAATGAAATCGCGATCATTACGTGTGAAAGCAAGCAATGAATTTTTGGGACGCTTATCCGAATTGATGGTTGATTATACCTTAAATTGATGGCAAAAAAAGCATTTCTTTTTCTTTGTTTTTTACTGCTTATTTTAAGTGGACAAATCCTTGCGCAAGAACCGGAGCAAAAACGTCTTGAAATGCTTCGAACGACAGCTAAAACAGAAGATGAATTCGTTTATCATTCGATTCAACTAGCGAAGTATTTTTCTATTCGTGATTTAGTAAAATGGAACCGTATAAATCAACAATTGGAAAACAAACTTCCAACTTTGAAAAGCGAAAAAAACAGGTTTGAAATTTTAGTGCATTTGTGTGAATCAGACATACGAATGGGGGCTTATCGTAAGTTTCATTTTCGATTCGAAAGATTGACAAAAATGCATCCTCAATTGTCATTCATCTCAGAACATCGTTTTAAGCTACTTGAGATCGAAAATTTGATTTATCTCAAACAATGGGAAAAAGCTAAATCACTTGCATTTAGTCATTTGAAGGAAGTTCGTTCGGAACGTAAAAATGATATGATTGCAGAAACGTATAAACCAATTTCTGAGTTATACAAACTTCAAAACAATGCAGATTCCGCAATCATTACCGTTGAATTGGGCTTGCAAGCCGCCTCGCGCTGTGATACTAAACTGATATTACTGCGATTACAACACCAACAAGCAAAAATCTTTTTTTACTTCGAGAAATTTGATTTGGCTGTTGGAAAAGCACTGCTTTTATTGAAAGAAAGTAAGGACAATAATCAACAATATGGTTTGGCTATGTCTTGTCGTATGATTGCAGATTTTTCATCCGAAGTTGATTTTCGAGAAGACGCTTTGGTTTATCTAAAACGAGCATTTTTTGTGTCAGAATCCTTAAAAGATGAACGTGGAAAAGCGTTGTTTAACTTGATTCAAGCAAAAAGTGATGTGAGTGAACAACTAATTGAATCCGCTAAAAGTAATTTAGAGCAGGCCTTTCCGGTTTTAGATAAAATTCAAGATATCGAGAATTTAGGAAATTATTATCAATTGCAAGGTATCATTGCATTGGAAGAAAAACGGTTGAAAAATGCTGAGTCTTATTTGAACAAGGCATTGGATTACTTCTATGAATCGAATCAAATGGTATATGTTGAAACAACGAAACTTTGGTTGGGTAAGCTGATGATTCTCAAAAATGACCTTGCCAATGCCTTCCATTTGCTAAATCCATTAAAAGAAAGATATTTTACAAACGGTTCTTTATCCTTCCGCTTCCGTAAATTACTACCCATTTTAGCTGAATTATACGAAAAGAAAAACGACCTTAAAAAGTCCTTGTTTTACTCAAAACTATACAAGGATTACCTTGAAAAAAATACATTTGCTCGTTCTGCAATGGCAGTTGAACATTTGACAGAAAGTGATTTGAGAGAAGAACGTGAAAAACTGATTTCTGAACAAAAGGAATCGCTCGCCAAACAAACCAAGCAACAACAAGAGTATAGAATTCATCGCGATCGTCAGTTGTTTATTTCAATAATTGTTATTGCGATTGCTATTTTTAGTTTGATTGTGCTAGCCTTACGTTATAATCAATTGGGCTTGAAAAAAAGACAACGCGAAATGGAATTGTCTCAATCTCTTTTACGAACACAAATGAATCCACATTTTATTTTTAATGCGATGTCGGTGATTCAAAGCTCGATTTATGCCAATGAGCCCAAAAAATCGTCACAATTCCTTGTGAACTTTTCCAAACTTATTCGACTAATCTTAGAAAACTCGCCCAAAGAATTTATTCCGCTTGAAGTTGAATACGATTTTCTTGAAAAATACCTTAAAACTCAAAAAATGCGTTTTGAAAACAGGTTCAAATATTTGATTCATGTGGACGAATTGCTTCTCGCACAAAATGCCTTGGTTCCCCCGATGATTACACAACCCTTCGTAGAAAATGCCATTGAACACGGTCAACTTCATACCATTGAAGGCGGGAAAATTGAAATTGATATTTCTCCTTTTGAACAGCAAGGTGAAAAATATACACGAATCAAAATTTCAGACAACGGTGTGGGACGAAAAGGATCAGAAAGCACAAAGAAAATGAAATCTACACACAAAAGTATGGCCATTAAAATTACGACGGAACGTGTCGAGATTTTGAGCCAAAAATACAAGACACATGGCTCCATTCTTATTGAAGACCTTGATAAAATGAACGAAACGGGCACCGTCGTTACAATTTTACTACCTTTAAAAATCGAGAATTAACTAATTTCACTGAATGAAAAAAATACTGGTCATTGATGACGAAAAACCAACACGCGAATTAATCAAACACATGATTGATTCTTTTCATTTACCTGTAGAAGTTTACACAGATGGTGAAAATGTTCAATCTGGAATTGATGCAATCAAAAAAATATCACCTGATTTAGTAATTCTTGATATTCAAATGCCAGACGGAAATGGCTTTGATGTTTTAAAATCGCTACCTGAAAAAAGCTTTGAAGTGATTTTCATTACCGCTTTCCAAGAATTCGCTATCCAAGCCATTAAATTCAGTGCCTTGGATTATTTATTAAAACCTGTAGATCCCGATGAATTGCACGAATCTATTGAAAATGCAATCAACATCATCAAAAAACAGCAGCATCAAACGCAATTTTCAACGCTACAAAATAATTTGAATCCAAGCGCGAAAAAGAAATTAGTACTCAAAACACAAGAAAGTATTCACGTCGTTGAAATTGAAGATATTATCCGTTGTGAAGCCGATAAGAATTATACATTTTTCTACTTGGTGAATAATAAAAAGATATTGGTTTCCAAGACCTTAAAGGATTACGACACCATGCTTTCAGGTTTTACATTTTTCCGTGCACAACAGTCGCATTTGGTGAACATGAATTACGTTGAACGTTATGACAAACACGATGGTGGCTCTATTATCATGAAAGATGGTTCTTCCGTTCCGCTTTCGCCTGCTAAAAAAGACATGTTCTTTCAATTTTTAGAGACACTTTAGTTTACAAACTGAGGAAGGAATGTGAGCGTGAATGACAAGGACTCGTTTGAACAACGTACCTTTGTCAAATGAATACACAACAGGATTCCATCCAAAGAGTACTTTCCAATATTGGTTTTCCGAGTTTAAATGCCTTGCAAGAAGAGGTGTTGGAACAAAGCGAAACGAACGATAATTTGTTGATGCTTTCGCAAACTGGTTCGGGAAAAACATTTGCCTTTTTACTTCCTTTAGTTTTGCAATTGCAACAGGAAAACGCTATACAAGCAGTGATTTTGGCACCTTCCCGCGAATTGGCTTTACAAATCGAATCTGTTTTTAGAAGTATGAAAACAGGTTTTAAAGTCTTGACGTGTTACGGCGGTCATTCGATTTCCGTTGAAAAGAAAAGTTTGGTAGAAGCTCCTGCGGTATTAATCGGTACACCCGGAAGAATTTGCGATCATCTTTCGAGAGAAACCATCGATTTATCGAAAGTAAAACATTTCATTATCGATGAATACGACAAATGTTTGGAATTTGGTTTTGAAGACCAAATGCGCTTTATTTATCAAGCACTTTTCGATTTGGAGAAAATCTGTTTAGTTTCGGCTACTGAACATCATGATTTTCCAGCTTATCTTTCTTTTAAAAATCCAGCCATAATCAATTACTTAGATCAATCAACAGAGCCAGCCATTCAATTTTGGAATGTTCCTGTTCGAAATAACAACAAGTTTGAACGCTTATTTCAACTACTGTGCACTTTTGAAGGCGAGTTGAGCATTGTGTTTTGTAATTTCCGAGAAGCAACCGAAAGCGTACAGGATTATTTGTATGAAAGAGGTTTTGAAGCGCTCATTTACCACGGAGGAATGGAGCAAGACGAGCGCGAACGCGCTTTGATTAAGTTCAGAACTGGGAGTTATCATACCTTGATTTGTACCGATTTGGGCGCAAGAGGTTTAGATATTCCTGAGATTCAACACGTGGTGCATTTTCAGTTTCCGCAGAGTGAAGAAGCGTTCATCCATCGCAACGGACGTACAGCGCGCATGAAAGCCAATGGTTCATCTTATTTGCTACTCAATGCCGATGAAAGAACACCGGACTATTTGCAATCGAAACGCGCAACTTTTGAGTTACCGACAAACCTTCCCACTGTTCAGCAAAGCCAATGGAGAACGCTTTATTTTAGTGGAGGCAAAAAAGACAAAATCAATAAAATCGACATTGTTGGATTTCTGAGCCAAAAAGGAGGATTACAGAAAGAAGAAATCGGATTGATTACCGTACTTGATTTTGCAGCCTACGCAGCAGTGAAACGCGAGAAAGCCAATTCCGTTTTACAAACCATTCGCAACGAAAAAATCAAAGGCAAAAAGTTGAAAATTGAGTTTTCGAAGTGAGTTGAAAGCTTGAAAAATGAACCAATAGTCGTTTCCATAAACCCATTTGAAGAATAGAAAATCAGGTTTCCATCATTCGAGTATCTTTCTGGACCGGATACCACTTTTTGAATTACTTCTGCAAAAAGCGCCAACGAAATTCATTCAAGATATACCGGATTTTTCCAACGAAATTTCTGCGTTCAAGTTCTATGTAATTACGTGTAAAAATACTCGGGTTCAATCCCCATTTGAACATCCGCAATGGAAAACGCGTTTGGGAATACGGAAATTTTTTCAAGCGATACAAATGCTTGATTTTTGGTTGGATTTGATTAAAAAAAACAGTCCGATTGTGTTGATAATAGGCTTTGTGTACAGGAGGCAACACTTCTCTTCCGATGTGAAACGTTAAATGTGCGTCCATGACATAAAGTGGGTTTTCTGAAAAAGCAGCAATATTGTGTACTAAAGCACCTTCTAAAAAAGGAATTCCGATGCAAATATCCTCTAAAATGAATTTTGAAATCAGTTCTTTTTTAATGAGAAAACTGTCAAAACCAGGATGAGAGTCACCGAGTTCACTATACATCAAAGGCAATTCTTCTGATTTGGAATAACTTCCATTTATCCTTCTACGATTGATAACAACTGCATCATGTCCTTTGTCGATGTATGTAAATAAAGTATCATAGAAAAAAGGCATTAGTGCAATATCAAGATTGGTATATAGCACAAAATCGCATTCGAAATCTTTTGCTGCATGTAAAATATCAGCGATAAAGGGAAGTTTTTTCCCGTTGCCAGCAGGTAAAACGTCTTGCATAGAGCGTTTTAGCAAGTAAGAATCACTAAAAAAATCGGCGACTACAGGCAGATCTTCATCATAAACTGTTGCTATTAACTGAATCGAATCTTTCTGTTTTGTAAACTGCAAAGCCTTGCGAATGGTCTGAAAGGTTATTTTTTGAGCTATACCTAATTCCGTATTTTCAGGAACGTTTACACAATTCAGAATATGCAAGATTTGAACAGCCATTTGCTACAAATATAAGAGAATCACTGAATTTCTATCTTGGAAAAGAAAGCTGTTGAAATGTAAAAATTTAGGATTGAAACTACAAAATCAGTCAATAAACCGACACATTTACTTATTTAACGGAATATTTCTTTTTTTTTATCATTCAAAACTATACATTAGTCGGCTAAAATAAAATGTACATATCAAATGTTGAAACGATTAACGTTTGTTTTTTTATTAGTTAATGTTTTTGGCCTTCTCTTTTTTGTCTTTGTTTTAACAAAAGGATGGATGGACATGACGCAGTTGGAATGCTGTAAATACTTTTCATTTGGTGGTAATATTCTATATATGTATTTCCAAAATGGGGTTTACATTCACTTCTTTAGCATTATTGGTAGCGGGTTATTTATTTTAAGTAGAAGTGAAAGTATGGGCTATCCCATGCTCCGTCAAGTTTTAAAGCTTTCCACAGATACTTGGTTGTTTGCGGCGCTTATTATTTTTTCTTTACTCATGTATTTTCACGTAAAATTTTACCCGCTAATAACCATTCCCGACTTTAGAAGTTTTTATAGCGCAGATATTAAGCAACCCAAAAACATTGCTGTTTATTTAAAACGAGAGAAAGGTCAAAAGAAAATTGTCAACTTAATTGAAATTCAAAAACCATTAGAAATTCACAATTATTATTTGCTAAAGTCTTATTTGTCCAATAAAAAAACAGCTGATGAAGCACTCATTTATCTTCGAAAAAAGATGTACTTGAGCAGTAATGATTCCTTATTTTTAATTGTCAAAGACATTAAGCAGCCCAAATGAGAACGATTATTTACTTTTACTATATTGCGTTTTTACTAACGGGCGGTTTTCGGAATTACTTCGAAGAATTAGCTCTTCATGACATTTGCCTTGGATTAAATACTTCCTCATTTGTTAAAATGTCTATTCAAGGAATTGAGTTTGCTTGTTTACTATTGGCTTTGGTCATTCTTATTTTACCGCTGAAACGGTATTTGCACTTACTTTTCTTTGGGTTTTATTTCATTTTGGATATATACGTCCAAAATTTCGTTTACCTCGAAAGGTATTTAGCATTAGTCAACTTTTTTCCCTTTATCGTTTTCTTGTTTTTGACCTATAAAGACGAAAAAGAAAAATACGATCGAACGCGAGAAATTTTAATAAAAATTGTTGCTATTGGCTATTTCACAGCATTTATTGGTAAGATATCCATCGATTATTTGAATCCAAAACATCTTTTAGTTTACAACTATTTAGCTGTTATCGACCAAAGCAACTCAGTCAGTTTAGCACTTACGAAGTGGTTTTTAAGTATTCAAAATTTTGGGGTTTACAAATCAGTTGACTACTTCATAATGCTTTTGTTGGGAAGCTCACTGTTTATGTTTTTCAGACCGAAAGTGTTTAAGTGGTATTCTATTGTTTTGATTTTATACATCATCATTTTAGCATTATTCTTAAATCTGTCTTACGCTTTAATCTTAAACTCCAGAAACGTAAATTATATTTTCAGTGAGCGAATTGAAGATTACTTAGGCTATGTTTTTGCAGGTATATTTTTGGTGTTTTTTGTACTCAACGGATTCGATCGTTTCTTTGTTTTGCGCCACTTTAGCACCAGTATTTACTTGTATTTAGGCTTGTTAAGCACCTTTGTTTGTACCTTTGTTTTCATGATGACTTGGATTCATAAGTATATTCGAAAAGAGAAGCGTAAGAAACATCGTCATCACAAAAAAAGTAAGGAAAACGCATCGGCTTCATTACAGTAATTTCATCATTCCTTAACATTTCTTTGCAAGTTAAACGAATCCTTGTATCTTTGGAGGCTGTCTCTCAAAGCATTGCATTGCAATTTCGAATGCCATTCTTAGATGGACACTAAATTTTATAAGTTGGATTAAACTGTGAATTGAAATTTCTGTGAGAATCTACGATTATATTTTTTATTCAAAATACAAAAACACTCTTTCTAACAGGACGAAAAGTCATGCTGGTTTTTTGTTGTTTTTAATATTTCTTTTTGCTAACACTTTCCTTTATTCACAAGCACCTGCAAATGACAATTGCTCAGGTGCAATATACCTCAATTGTGGAACAACTGGCTTAGCAGGCTCGACCGTTGGCGCTGTTTTAGAAACAGCTCCTGGCCCTGTTTCTTCAGCATCAGGAATGGGTGTTTGGTACACTTTTGTGGGTGATGGTACGCCTACTGTTATATCTTCGACAGGTACAGGAGGATTTGATCAAGAGATGACAATAGTATCTGGTGCATGTGGCTCATTTACTAACATTACAAGTTTAGATGATTTTAGCGGTAACGGCACAGAAACCTATTCTTTTACTTCAACGATTGGGGTTAATTATTACGTGTATATATCCTATTGGTCAAGTGGAGATATTTCTACAACTGGAACTTTTACTGTTTCGCTCAGTTGTACGGGGGCTCCATGTTCAGGAACGCCAAATGGTGGTACAGCCGCTATTAGCACTGCAACAGGTTGTACTGGATCAAATTTTACGCTTTCTGCCTCAGGAATCACTAATGGTTCAGGTATGAGCTATCAATGGCAAACCGCTCCTTCCGCATCAGGTCCTTGGACAAATATTTCTGGGGCAACAACTGCTTCTTCTTCAACTTCTGTTTCTTCAATTGGAACAACGTATTACCAGTTGGTTTCTACCTGTTCGAACTCGGGTCAATCGGCCACATCTTCTGTTGTTTCATACACCGCGACAGCCTGCGTATTAATGCCAACCTCAGGTGTTTCGTATGTTACTACTTGTGGTACAACCGTATATGATAGTGGTGGGTCAGGTGGAGATTATTCAAACAACGAGAATGGTACCATTATTATTCGTCCAACTTCCATGACAGATGTCTTAACGGTAACAGGAACTTGTACGCTTCGAAACAATGATGTTTTAAATATCGATGAAGGAGAAGATTCCAATACAGGAACATACATAAATACTTACACAACAAATACTGCCAATCAGGCCGTTAGTTATACCGCTTCAGGGCCTGGTATTCCTTTAGCAATTCAATTTTACTCAAATGGTTCAAATGTAAATCCTGGATTCGCACTTACCATTTCTTGTGCTTGCGCGAAACCAACGGCAATAACTTTAACAGCAACCAACTCGACTACATGTAATGTTGGTGGTTCGGTTACCGTAAACTCTGTTACTGCCCCAAATCAAAAACCATGGGTAATGACGACCTTTCAAAACGATGCTTTGCCCGCACTATCGTGGTTACCAACTGCCCCTGCAACTAATGCATGGATTTCTGGAAATGCAAGTATGCTCAATGCGAATACGAACTGCGTGCAGTTAACGCCCAATTCAGGTAGTCAAAATGGTGCATTGGTTTTTGAATCGTATGGTTCTGATCAAGATGAATTTTTAGGGGCTTTTGACATTTATGCAGGAGGTACTTCCTCTGCGGATGGTTTAGCTTTTTCCTTTGGACCATCCATCGCAACAACGAATCCAACAGCAAGCACTGGCGCTTATGAAACGGGTGTTGGTGACGGCTTACGTATTGCTTTTGACTCTTACAATAATGGGAGTGGTATTTTCCCTACAGCAAGCAATGGAACAAACGTTCAAAACATTTACTTAATTTATAATAACACCGTTTTAACCAGTTATACTACATCCAATACTACCTTTTGGCGTTCTGCTCAAAATTTATGTCAAGTGTATATTTCTCCTGCGGGAAATTTATATTTGGATGTAGGTACAACAAGTGTGTTTAGTGGTTATGCCCTTCCTGCTGCTTATTTGAATGCAGACAAAAGTACTTGGCGTGCTGCCTTTACTGCTCGAACAGGAGGTGCCTACGACCAACATTACGTTGATAATATCAATTTATATCATTTCTACGATTACGAATACAGTATTGATGGTTCAACGTGGCAAAGTAGTTCAACGTTTACGGGCTTAGCTTCTGGTAACTATAACATGTATGTTCGATTGAAAGGAATTACTTCATGTTCGTATTCACAAGCCTTTACGATTTCTGCTCCCGTTTCTTCCACAGCTCCAACTTCTGTTTCAGGTACATCGGCTATTTGTAATGGAAGTTCTACTACTTTGACAACAACAGGTGGCACTTCAGGAACAGATGCTGAAGATTATTGGTACGAGGGTGCTTGCCCTACCGAATGCTACACACAAGAATTTTTAACACAACCATTTACGTCCAATGCTACTACCCAAAATAGCCTTACTAACGGAGTCTTAAACGTTACTTCAACTAGTGGTGATGCTGGGATTAACATGCCTGATATTGGACCTTTTAACCCTTCTTCATGTCGTTATGTTTCCATTCGTTACAAAGTCACAGGTGGTACAGGTGGTTTGGTAGAAATCTACTATTCCAAAGTAGCAAATAATGCGGATTTATCTGAGTCTCAAGTAGTGAGGGGGAATTTAGTTTCGGATGGTCAATGGAACATTATCAACTTAGATATGAGTACGAGTGCCAACTGGACAGGCTCAATTACAGGATGGCGTTTTGACTGGTGTACGAACAGTGGGGTGACGATGGATATTGATTTCATTACCTTATCGAATACGCCTATTTATGCGCAAGGAACCTCCATTACGGTTTCACCAACTACTGCAACTACGTATTACACACTCAAAAAAGGCGCTTGTAATACAACCACTTGTGTTTCATCAACAGTAAGCGTAGCGAATGTTCCAACAACATCAACCGTTGGTTCGGCGCAAACAATTTGTGGATTGACCTCGAATGCCTTAGGTGGAAACACACCAACAACAGGCACAGGCTCTTGGTCGATTGTAAGTGGTGGCACAGGAT
>CAZHPL010000049.1:8237-15015 GCA_964534495.1 uncultured Lishizhenia sp. | reverse complement strand
TTGCATACACCCGGTGCTATTCCTCACGGTGGTGGTGGTCCTGGAATGGCGCCCATCGGAGTGGCAGCGCATTTAGCACCTTTCTTACCGGGAAGTGTTTTGCTTAAAGCAGGTGGAGACAAAGCTATTCATGCGGTTTCAGCTGCGCCTTATGGAAGTGCCTTGATTTTGTTGATTTCTTTCGGATACATCAAAATGTTGGGAGCAAAAGGATTGCGTCATTCTACTGAAATGGCGATTTTGAATGCAAACTACATTGCGGCTTCATTGAAAGGACATTACGATATTTTGTATACCGGTAAAAACGGAACCGTAGCACACGAAATGATTTTAGATTGCCGTGACTTCAAACGTACAGCGGAAGTTGAAGTGGCCGATATGGCTAAACGCTTAATCGATTTTGGTTTCCATGCACCAACGGTTTCTTTCCCAGTAGCTGGAACCTTGATGATTGAGCCAACTGAATCAGAAGACAAAGAAGAATTAGATCGTTTTATTGAAGCGATGATTAAAATCCGTGAAGAAATCCGCGAGATTGAAAATGGTCACGCTGATAAAGCGAACAACTTATTAAAAAACGCACCACATACCGCAGATTGTATCATTAATCGCAATTGGGAATACCCTTACACGCCACAAGAAGCTGTTTATCCAGTGGCTTACTTGAAAGAGTTTAAATATTGGGTGCCTGTTCGTCGTGTGGACAATGCGTATGGCGATAGAAATTTGATTTGTTCTTGTCCAAGCGTTGAAAGTTACGCGACGGCTGAATAATAAATTACAAATTTGATAATTACAGATTGCAGATTGAGGTTCTTTTTAGTCTGCAATCTGTAATCTATCAATCTGCATTATAAAAATCCGCAATAAGTATGTTAGATATTCTCGCTTTTGGTGCACATCCCGACGACGTTGAAATCTCAGCGGCAGGAACCTTGTTAAAGTATGCTTCGGAAGGAAAGAAAATCGGTATTGTAGATTTGACCGAAGGAGAATTGGGAACGCGTGGAACGGTGGATACACGTTATGTAGAAGCAGAAGCCGCGGGAAAATTGTTAGGTATTAAAGCCAGACACAATTTACGTATGGCAGACGGTTTTTTTGAACCGAATGAGGAAAACAAACGCTTAATCATTGAGCAAATCAGAAGATTCAAACCGGAAATTGTTTTCGCAAATAGTATTTTAGACAGGCATCCTGATCATGGTCGTGCAGCAAAATTGGTTGCTGATGCTTGCTTTTTGTCAGGATTGCGCAAAATTGAAACAGAGTGGGAGGGAAAGGAACAAGAAGCACACAGACCGCGTTTAGTGGTGCATTATATCCAAGATTATTACATTGAACCCGATTTTGTAGTGGACGTAACGCCATTTGCAGAGCAAAAAATCGAGGTCATTAAGGCATACAGTACACAATTCTACGACCCAACTAGCAAGGAACCAAAAACACCCATTTCAGGAGAAGAATTCTTTGATTTTTTAAAAGGAAGGATGCTTATCGCGGGACGACCTGCAGGTATGAAATACGCAGAAGGCTTTACTGTTGACCGCGTTTTTGGTGTGAACGACCTTTTCAATTTGATTTAAACCATTTTCATGGCGCAATTAGAACCTATGCATAAACAACTTAGTTTGGCAATCATTATTTCGTTTACCGTTATTTTGATTTCCTTCTTTTTGCCATTTATTTCAGTTGAAGGATACACAGAAGAAAATTACAAAGAACATTCTTATATTTTTGGTTTTCAGAGTATTCCAGCTTATATAGCGCTAGTTGTTGGTCTTTTTGTAGCAGGATTTGGTATGGGGATTTCTTCTAACAAAACGGCAAATATTATTGTGACATCAATTGCGTCAATCGTCTATTTTCTAGTGTTCTTGTTCATGAGTGCTATCAGTACAATGTCGTGGGGAAATGGCTATAACTATAACTTATCAATTGGTTTTTTAGCATCGTTATTGGGAGTAATTTCCCTTTCCATTTTGAGCATTGCCAACAGTGCAAGAAAACCTAGGCCTCAAGAAAATAGAGAGTTATTGGATTAGTTTTTTTTCCACTTCACAAATCATTTGATGTAGTTCAAGTGCTTCTTTATACATCATTTTTTGGATAGCTAATTTTTTCTTTTCATTCAATTTTTCAAGCTCAATATGCAATTCCTCAAGAGTTTTGGAACTAAGACTTTTTGTAAACTTTTCTGAAAAGTCTGTTTCATTCCATCGTGATTTTAAGATGTGAAATTCTATTCCTTTTTCTACAGCTAATGATTTCAAAAAGTCAATTCTTTCGTTTTCGTCATCTTCAAAAACAACAAGTTCATCAGCAAAATCAATCATTTCTTTATCCCTCATTTTATCTGCGTTATTTCCGTAGAGTTTCCAATTAGCTTGAAAAGATTTAACAGAAATGTTTTTTTCCTTCGCGTACATTTGAACCAATTGGAATACTGAAATCGTTTCAGAACAAAGTAATATGTCATTTTCTGAAGTAATCAACGGATTCAAGTGATCTCTTAATAGGATAAAATTCGAAAATTGAACAGATGCGTAAACGGCAATTTTTTTCATGATTTGAATTTGGTTCACAAGACTATATCGTTCTTATCAAACTACCATTTTCTTTTCTTACTTCAGTTTTATCTTTTGAGTTTGATATCAAAATAGTGTCTCCACTAAATGTTGCGTTCCTTGCTCCACTAGAAACAATGGTTCTGACTAGAGAGCCGTTCTCTTTTCTCAACTCAACTTTTCCTTTGTCTGTTGTAATCAAGATTAAAGTGCCATCATTTTTTATGGAAGCGTTGATTGCCCCACTGGATACAATTGTTCTTATCAATGAGCCATTCTCTTTTCTAAGCTCCACTTTTCCGTTATTGATTTTTAAAATATTCATATTGTTATTTTTTTTGATTTTCGCTTTGTCTTTTTCTCGTTTCGTCGAGTTTTATTTTTTCTTTTTCACTTTGAAAGTAGATTAACACTTCAAAATCAAACATTTCAATTGCTTTTATTTTCCAAGAAGCAGGTCCTAGAAGTTTCTTAGAAATCGCTAAATCTGTATCTTTTTTGATTGTATTTTCATCTTTTGAATTATAGGATGTCAGGATAATCAGTTTTGTGATTTTTTTATTTTGATATTTTTCCACGTCTTTTTCAATGGTTAGAAGCTTTAATATATCAGTGCCGATTTTATTTTTCTGCCCACTTTTTAGTCTTCCATCTCCACAAACATAAATTTCTCCAAAAATGAGATTCTCAATATCATAAACGTCAGGCTGAGCTATTATATCTCGATCATCGATATTACCTAATTTGTAACTTTTCTTTTTTTTATCAAGATTTAAATTTATTCCATCATTCTTAAAATACTCCTTTAGTGCTTCTATAATAACCCCCTCTGTATTAATTTGTAGTTCTGAATCACTTGGATGTTTTGGGCTTATTTTTTCCATCTTGTTATAATTTAATTGTTTTCATGTGTATTAATCATTCATTTCAATTAATGCCTTTTCTAAATCCTCTATTGTAAAGGCTTCCTTAAATGTAGTTGTTTTTTCACCTAAATGAATGGAATACTGATCACGACGAAAATGGAATACGAGTGTGATTTTTACCTGCTTTGGTTTCCAAATGCCATGAATAACGGTCGACCCAAGGTAACCACCACTTTGCAATGTTTCAATTCCAATGTGTTGGTAGCACAGTTGTTTTTCTTTTGTCGTTAAGGTTGAGATGGGTTTTCTAATACACTGACTGAGATTCGTTTCCATGAGTAGGATTTCATTTTGTCTCACAATTAAGATGCGACAAATGTATTTTCCCATTAGCTCAAAACATGAACTACTTGTATTTTTTTAGTGCATTTTCTAATTGTTGTTTTACCTCATCGGCTAACCACAAAGGTTCTAGCACGGTAACAGAATCTCCAAAACTCAAAATCTTTTGCACCAATTCAATATTTGGCTTTAGCATTAATTCAATTTGCAAGGCTTGTTCATTGTCAAGAACAATTTTTTGAGAAGGATGAATCGCCAAGGTTTTCAGGTAATTTCCTTGGAAAGGAGTGAAAGACAAAACCACTTTTTGAATTTCATGTTTGGAATAAATCAATCCGACCACATTGTCAAATTCTTGTAATGGATGAATGTTTTTACGTGGTGTAAATTTTTGGCTAAGGATTTCCAACTTTTCAATGCGATCCAAACCAAAAGTTCGAATTTCTTGGGTATCGTTTATCTCACCAACCACATACCAACGATTGGTGTATTCTTTTAATCCATAAGGATTTAAACTATAGTTTTTGAGTGTTTTCTGCGAAAAGTTGTAGTGCGAAAACTGAATAGTACGATGGTTTTTTATGCATTCCAACATTTTGGGCAACAACTGAATTCCTTTCAATTCTGCCGAATTATCGAAAGACAAGTATTTCAGATTTTCACGATTGTCTTTTATTGTTTCTTGTAAAATTTCTGATGTATGTAAAAGCTGTATGACACGCGAAAAGATTTCTGAATGGTCGCTGTTTTCCTTATCCAAAAAATAGCCTCGGTGGATGTGATTGTAAGTGATTTCTATACCAAAATCTAGGTCAAGCACCTGAAGATCGCGTTTGAATGTACTGTCTGAAATTTCGTTTTCATCTTCACTCAAATAAGCGATAATTTCCTTTTTCGAAGGGAACTTTTTCCGCTCGACGAACTCAATTATTTTCACAAATCGCTTAATTGCTGCTTTGTAAGACATACTTCAAATATAGTTTTTGTTTCTGTGAAAATGGAAAAACAGTATAAATTCAAAGTGAATTGTTAATGATTAGACAACTCACTAAATAGCAACTCACCAAATGGTAACTTACCAATCGGTAAGTTTTTTATATTTGTAAAAAATTAATAATGGAATTATCGCCTTTTCAATTTGGAACCACTGTTAGTCAATCAAGTTTTACGAATCGAGAGTTGGATGTAGAAAAACTGTATAATAACCTAACGCAGGGCATTAACACCATGTTGATTTCGCCCCGAAGATGGGGAAAGTCATCACTTGTTGAAAAGGTACTCGTCAAGATACAAAAGGAAAATTCGGATATAAAAATTGTAAGTATTGATTTGTTTTCGGTTTCAAGTGAAGAAGAATTTTTACAAGTTTTTGCAAGAGAAGTAATCAAAGCTTCTTCATCGGTTTGGCAAGATTGGTTAGAAACGGGAAAGCGAATTTTCAAACAACTTACTCCAACTTTTTCTGTTGGAATTGACCCTGTTCATGATTTTTCAGTGGGTTTTGAATGGAGTCAATTACGGCAACAAAAACAAGAGATATTAGATCTTCCACAAAAATTGGCAGTAGAGAAAAATTGTCGATTCATTATTTGCCTTGATGAATTTCAAAACTTAGCAACGTTTCCAGGATTTGATAATCTTGAGAAGTCTATGAGGGCTTTATGGCAGCGACAATCCGAAGTTACCTATTGTTTGTATGGTAGCAAACGCCACATGATGACCGACATTTTCAATAATTCTTCTAAACCGTTCTACAGATTTGGGGATATAATGTTGTTGCCCAAAATAAAGCGTGAAAAATGGATTTCATTTATTGTTGAACGTTTTGCATCCACCAATAAGAATATAAACGCTGCATTTGCTGAAAAAATACCTTCTTTAATGGATGATCATTCTTGGTATGTCCAACAGTTTGCTCATTACGTTTGGCAAAAAACGAAAGATGTAGTGTCAGATGAAATCATGATGGAAGCGTTCCAAGAACTTGTTCAAGTCAATGCGCCATTGTTTATGCGAGAAGTTGAAGGGTTGAGTGTTACACAATTGCAATTACTGAAGGCAATTTCTCAGAAAGAACAACGCCTTAGCAGTGTTGAAGTAATTCAAAAATATCGTTTGGGCACTTCTTCTAATGTGGTAAAAAACAAAGGCATATTGCTAAAAGCAGATATTGTTGATGAGCTAAATGGAAGGCTTTGTTTTCTTGATCCAGTTTTTGAAAAATGGTTTTTAAAGCAGTATTTTAATTTATCTTTCGATGATTTTTTACAACTCACCAAAGAGTAAGTTACCGATTGGTGAGTTGAACACTCAATGCTCCCGCTCAACTTCTGTGATTTCCGATAATGCGTGATAAAGAAAACTGACTAAGTGCAACATCTGATTGCGACCTTTTCGCTGACCGTTTTGAACGCCTAAATACACTGCTGCCAAAGCAATGATTCCTCCAGGGACGACCCAAATAAACACACTGCTTCCATAGCGCATCAATTCAACAATGCCAAACATCCCACAAAAACTAGTGATTAAAATAATGGCAGCATAAATTAAGGCAAACATCGCCCACACAGACTGCCGTGGACCAATCAAGCAACTGACAGTAGTGTAGTCCAAATAATCCAATTTTTCTATGCGGACCGTCATTTCAGGTGACCAATAATGCGAGAGCCAGCTTGGTGTTTTGAGAAAAATAACTTTATTGGAGTTCAGTCCTGAAACCGTTTTGTCTTCTGAAAGTCGTTGGGTAACGTGTTCAATCGCTGTGTCAGCATCGCAGTCGATTTTTAGGCGGAATCTCGGACGAATATCCCCTAACTTGTTATGATTTAAACGATTAAATGGCATGTTTAAATGTAGGCAATCTCCGTTGAACGCCCAATTTTTGTTCGAAATTTAGAATGAATCTATCTAATTGATTTTTTCTTCATTTTTCTTTCTCTACCTTTGCACCATGATTCGCGTTGTAGTTCTTTGCTTCCTGATCAAGCAATTCCTCGTAGCTCA
>CAZHPL010000049.1:0-8227 GCA_964534495.1 uncultured Lishizhenia sp. | reverse complement strand
TTGACGACCTTGCTCTTGGCAAGTAATGTTGGAATTCCTGTCTATAAACACGTGTGCTCAGAAGATGGTGTTTTCACTTCTTTTTTTGTGCCCAACGAAACGCATTGTGGTGCAGATAGTCAACAACACAAAAAAGAAACTACTTGTTGCGAAGAGGAAACGAAAGAAAAAGGCTGTTGCCACAACGAAACAAAAATTTATAAGCTGCAAGAGGATTACGCTTATTCAAATTTGAAGTTTGACTTTGAAACGTTTTACTTTATTGCTCCTCAAGCCTTTTCTTTTTTTGACAATCATTCCAATGTTGCTATTGCTGAGAAATGCCTTACATCTTTTGCGAATCCTCCGCCTTTAGTTTTTGGTAAACAATTACTTATCCATCATCAAGTTTTTAGAATATAGCAAGTATTTCTTCGTTTAAACAGTCTGACGTTCTGATTTTCTTCGCACGGATTGTTTTTTAATTACAGCTTATTGCTTATTCTAAATATACGATTATGCTTTTTCGGAAATTAATACTATGTGCTATTTTACTTTTTTGTGGAGGTAAACTACAAGCACAAATAAAAGGACTTGTTCAAGGTTCAGATTCCACTAAAACCACCCCCATTAATGGAGCTCGAGTCAAATTGCTTCGTGCCAAAACGGCAACTTTTACCAATGATGAAGGTACCTTTGAATTAGCCTTGTCACGTTTATTGCCTGATACCTTGATTGCTAGTGCTCCCGGTTATCGTTCAGACACCATTATTTTAGACAAAAACGATCGCTTTACAGCTTTACATATTGTTTTGTATTCCAATAAATTATTGCCTGAGGTAGTGATAAGTTTGAAACGCAACACGCATGGAATTTCCAAAATGAAAACCTTACACGTGGAGGAATTAACGGCAGGCGAATTTAAAAAAGCAGCGTGTTGTAATTTATCGGAATCTTTTGAAACGAATGCTTCTGTTGACGTGAATATAACCGATGCAGTTTCAGGAGCGAGGAAAATTCAACTCCTTGGTTTGGATGGCGTTTACACACAAATTCAAATGGAAAATATTCCTTTTTTGCGCGGTTTAGAAAGTTCGTTAGGTATTCAAACCATTCCTGGAACTTGGATAGAATCCATTCAAATCACGAAAGGAACAGGAACCGTTGTCAATGGTTACGAGTCGATGGCAGGTCTTGTGAATCTTGAATTTAAAAAGCCGCAATCCATGGAAAAACTCTTTGTCAATGTGTACCAAAGCATCTATGGACGTTCCGAAATTAACCTTGATCAAGCAGTGCAAATCGGAAAAAATTGGAGTACTTCGTGGATGGCGCATGCCTCTTCCATGTTTGGAAATATTGATCGCAACAAAGATGGATTCCGCGACATGCCGATGGGTTCATCATATGCCTTTTTAAATCGATGGAATTATCATGGCAAAAAAATGGAGGCACAAATGGGCGTTAACGCAAATTGGAACGATAAAATAGGTGGACAAACCACGTTTCGACCTTCAGAGAATAACTCAGCTGTTTATGGTGTAAAAGTAGTTTCGCGTCATGCAGATTTATTTGCAAAAACTGGATTTTTCCTTAAAAAACCAGAACAATCCATAGGAATTGTGTACAACCTTAAATACCAAGATTTAACTGGGAAATTTGGTTTGCGTTCTTTTTCAGGAACCGAAAAAAGAGCCTATGTTAATGCTATTTATGATGATTACATTCGAACGACAGATCATCGTATAAAGCTGGGAACAAGTTTTTTAGCTTTGGATATTCGTCAGGCAATGGACAATTTAACTTCCAATCGCATTGAACTTGTGCCAGGTGTTTTTGGTGAATACACATTTACAGGAAGCCGTTTAACTGCCGTCGCAGGTGTGCGCTATGATTACCACAATTTGTACAAAGGTCAATTTTCGCCTCGATTACACTTGAAATATGCATTGAACGAGTTCACCGATATGCGTTTTACAGCTGGAAAAGGTTGGCCTGTTCCGAATTACATAGTTGACAATTTTTCGTTAATGGCGAGCTCTAAAACCTGGATAGCACCTAGTCAGATTCAACCTGAAATTTCTTGGAATACAGGTGCTTCCATCGTTCGAGAATTCACTTTTTTCAAACGAAAGTCAACATTGACAATTGATTATTATTTTACCCATTTCGTTCATCAATTACTTGTGGATCGCGATACGAATACATCTTTTGTAGTTTTTAAAAATGTAGAAGGTGGCTCGCAATCACACAGCCTTCAAGTTGAATGGAGTGTTTCACCGATCAAAAATTTTGAGATTCGTTTAGCCTACAAATGGCTGAGTGTGAAAGCAAATTATGGTGGAGTGATACAACAGCAAGTGATGATTCCTGCGCACAGAGGATTGGTTAATTTGGCCTATCAAACGCGAAACAAGCGATGGAACTACGATTTGACGTGTACGCTTTACGGGCCTTCTCGTATGCCAGATATGAGTATGAACGGAACCACGCATACAGCATGGAGTCCTGTATATCCACTTTTGAATGCACAAGTAACGCATGTTTACAAAAACTGGGAAATTTACCTTGGAGGTGAAAACTTGACGGATTATCGACAAAAAAATCCAATAATAGATGCTAGTAATCCATTTGGTTCCAATTTTGATGCAACCAACGTTTGGGGATCTGTGTTAGGAATAAATGTTTATGCAGGTTTTCGTTTTACAATTAAAAACAAAGAAAAAAAGTAAAAAGCAATTAGAAATCTTTAAATTCGTACTAATATGAAAGTAAATTTTGCAGATACCACAAGAGAGCCTTCTCTTAAAAATTTGGCGATTATTATGAAAGAAGTTGCTGAAGAAGCAAAATTGAAGAACGCCAAAGCAAAAGAATTGCTTTCTCAAACGGTGAATACAGAGTTAAAAAGATTACTTCTTAAATACAAATAACTTTATAAGTTTGAGTAAACTAAATCATATAATATTAGATTCCTCCGTGTCGTCGGAATGACTTTCGACCACATTGACAAAGCGAAAATGTGATGCATTTTCGCTAAAAATCGCAAGTTGTGTTCTATCAAGGTATGCAAGGCCATGAATAAGTTCAATTGGAATTTAATTATTGGATATGAAAATTTACAATCGCCAGAAAATAATATTTCAAAAACATATTAAAAGTCAATCATGAAAAATAGCTTATTTATATTTCTGCTTTTTCTAATTGGAAATAGCGCATTTGCCCAAAAAGCAAACAAAACTGAAACGATTCAAATTCAAACTTCCGCCCAATGTGGTGATTGCAAAGAACGCATTGAAGGGAAATTGAATTACACCAAAGGAATTAAGTTTGCGGAATTGGATTTGGAAACAAAAAAAGTGACGGTTAAGTTTAAACCTGAATCCATTTCTCGAAAAGAAATCCTTGAAATCATTGCTGCAATTGGTTATGATGCAGATGAAATAAAAGCCAAAAAAGAGGATATTGAAAAACTTCCTGCCTGCTGTCAACCGGGCGGACATTGATGTTTCATATTTACCAAAAATAGCTGTCTTTTGTTAAGCATTTATGAACAAGAAATAGCTATCTTCGCGCTAAATTTTTGCGACCATGAGTGACGCCATCAAACACGAATGTGGAATCGCCCTTCTTCGGCTAAAAAAACCAATGCAGTTTTATGTCGAAAAATACGGAACGGCTTTATATGGAATTAACAAACTCCATCTCCTCATGGAAAAACAGCACAACCGCGGTCAAGATGGGGCAGGAGTAGCCAATATCAAATTGGACATGGAACCGGGAGAGCGCTATATTTCCCGTTCTCGCTCAATAGACAAAAATGCCATTCAAGATATTTTCGATCAAATCAATAGCCGTTTTGCACAAATTGCTGAAGAAAATCCAAGTTTATTAAAGGATGCAGCTTATTTGAAAAAGAATGCAGGCTTTACGGGTGAATTGTTTTTGGGACATTTGCGTTACGGAACTTTTGGTCGAAATTCCATTGAAAGTTGCCATCCATTTTTACGCCAAAGTAACTGGATGACACGTAATTTGGTGGTTGCAGGAAATTTTAATTTAACCAATGTTGATGAGCTTTTTGAGCGTTTGGTTCGCATTGGACAACATCCTAAAGAAAAGTCAGATACTGTTACAGTAATGGAAAAAATCGGACATTTTTTAGATGTTGAAAACGATGAGTTATACTACAAATACAAAGAGTTAGGTTACGATAATCGTGAGATTTACAGGCGAATAGCGGAGAAATTAGATTTGGTTAAAATCCTAAAAAAATCCTCTTCCGACTGGGATGGAGGTTACGCAATGGCTGGACTTTTCGGGCATGGCGATGCTTTTGTTTTACGTGATCACCGTGGCATTCGTCCTGCATTTTGGTACGAAGACGACGAAATTTGTGTGGTTACTTCTGAGCGTCCTGTTATTCAAACAGCTTTTAATGTTCCGATAGATGCTATCCAAGAAGTGATGCCCGGACACGCGCTGATTATTCGTAAAAACGGAACCGTTTCACAGGAATTAATTAATGAGCCACTTGACCCGAAAAAATGTTCCTTTGAACGCATTTATTTCTCAAGAGGTTCCGATGCGGATATTTACAAAGAAAGAAAAGCACTAGGAAGATTGATTGTGCCACAGGTTTTAAAAACCGTTAATTTCGATTTTGAAAATTCAGTTTTTTCGTTTATTCCCAATACAGCTGAGGTTTCATTTTATGGATTAATCAAAGGATTAGAGGAGAGCTTAAACGAGGAAAAAATCAAACAAATCAGTGAGCTGGGAGCTAATCTCACGCAAGAAAAACTGGAAGAAATTATTCATCGACGTGCGCGCATCGAGAAAATTGCCATAAAAGACGCCAAGTTGCGCACCTTCATAACACAAGATGACACACGTGATGATTTGGTGGCAAACGTATATGACATTACCTATGGAAGTGTTCGACCGCATCAAGATAATTTGATTGTTATTGACGACAGCATCGTTCGCGGCACGACTTTAAAACAAAGCATTCTTCGCATATTGGATCGCTTGCATCCAAAAAAAATAGTGGTTGTGTCTTCTGCGCCACAAATTCGTTATCCGGATTGTTATGGCATTGACATGGCAAAAATGGGCGATTTTATTGCATTCGAAGCGGCCATTCAATTACTCAAAGAAACGGGTCGTGAGAAAATAATACACGAAGTTTATCAGCATTGTTTGTCTCAAATTGATTTACCAAAAGAGCAAGTACGCAACTTTGTGAAAGAGATCTACGCACCCTTTACTGACGAAGAGATTTCTGCAAAAATTGCTCAAATGCTTACACCGCCAACGATTAAGGCAAAAGTGGAAATCGTTTACCAAACAGTAGAAAATTTACACAAAGCGTGTCCGCATAATTTAGGAGATTGGTATTTCACAGGAGACTATCCAACACCAGGCGGAAACAAGGTGGTGAATAAGGCCTTTATCAATTGGATGGAAAAGCGCAACGAACGAGCGTATTAAAAGTACAATAGCAACAATTTCTATCGTTTCACTTTCCCCAACAAGAATGGTTTGATTTCCGCGTTGGAAGCAAGGCCAAGTTTTAGGCGAATCTTGTTTTTAGTTACGCGTATTGTACCGTGGTTCATTTGCATGATTTCTGAAATTTGTCGGCCATTGTATGACTTTGAAATATAGAAGCAAATTTCCATTTCACGGTCGGAAAAATTAGAATTCATCCGCGTGAGTTTATTTTTGAAAATGTATTTTTCCTTTTCTTCTATTTCTTTTAAGCTGTCGTTTGTATTAATTTCGATGGTTTCCAAGACATCTTTGTGTTCTAAGCGTTCCGTTGTTTCTTCTGGAATGGTAACAGGTTCTATTTTTGGCTCTGAGTCTGTTTGACGATGCAAACCCCATCTGTTTTTGCGCACAACAAAGGCATCGTTTGGAAAACGAGAGTTGAGCACTTGTTTATCGAATGGGGCATTGGGCGCACTAGACGTTTCTAATTTTTCTTTGAGGTATTTTACCTTGAAATAGAAAAAAGCAACCACTGCTAATGAAAGCGAAAGCAGTAGAAAAATGAGTATAACCAAAAATTTTTCCATAGTTTAAGGATTAAAGCTTTTCATAAAAATAGCTGAGTACAAAGAACGAAAGCACGAACAGAACTGCGATCATTTTTAGTACAATCAAAAGAGCATCATCGTTTTTCATTTTACTTTTTTAAAAAGAGAATACGCCACACGGACTAACTAACAACCTATTGAAACGCATGGCAGTATCCTCTCTCTGATTTACATTTTTAATCGGTTTACATAAAATCTGGCCACAATAAGAGTGGAACGTGTTTTTTAACAAAGGCATTTACTTTTTTTAAGAAGCTTACTTTTTTCATGCGATCAATGACTGACAATGATTTTTATGAGTTGTTGTTTATCACCTGTATTGAAGCGTGCTAAGTACATACCGCTTGCCAACGAAAGCGAAACTGTACCTGAAATGGTATTTTCTTGAATCAATTTCCCATCAGAAGTAAATAAGGAAAATAAGCCTTCTTGTTGTGCGGTGAAGTTCACAATGCCCGTGCTTGGATTCGGATACACGCTTAATTCGTCCGTAGCACCTAGATAAACGCTACGAATTTCAGAATAATCAAAAGCACCATCAAAATCGGTTTGTTTTAAGCGGTAATAAGTATATCCATTCGCTGGATTAGGATCAATTGTGCTATAACTTAGTAGTGAATTACTATTTCCTGCACCGTCTATGTTCGCAATTGGTTCAAAGTGTTCACCATCTTCACTTTTCTCGATTGTAAAATAATCGTTGTTGTGTTCGGAAGCCGTTTGCCAAGTTAAGTCCACTTTGCGATTATTAAGGGAGGCATTAAAATTCAATAATACAATAGGTAAGGGAGATAAGGGGCTGTCTCCGAATGTGAAAGGTGAAAAACCTCCTTGATATCCTGTTAATGTAATACTGACTCTACTACCATTAAAAACAGGATCTCCGTAATTATTAAAATCCGCAATTTCCCAATCTGTTCCATTATAATGATTCAGATAATAACCAGGCATTGGTGCAGATTGAGATGTAGTGTCCCATTCATAAATAAAATCGACTCCCAACGTATTGGCATTGTTCTTTTTAATGAACCAAGTTCTTAAAACATTAGGTGTTTCAACTTTTATACCGGAATAAGCCTCCGATAACACATCATCCCCAACACGAACGGCAATACTGTCATCTGTGGTGTTATAGTTGGTGATAGTGACGGGATTGTAATCACTGTTTCCAACCTGGAATTTCATAGATTTACCATTATTAAAACTAGGTATTATAATTGACCCACTTCCGTTGGTTTTAAACAACATTCGATCGGTTAATCCTAAAAAATTAGATATCTTTAGATTATTATTTCCTAATTCAATTATTACGTTCAAATTAGATTGAAAATCGATAGTGTCTAAACTAACGTCCGAAACCATTTGAATGTTTCTTATTGCAGCATTATCAATTTGAATATTTCTATTTTTCGGAACATTTTTATTCCCCCAGTTTAATTTGTTATTGAATAAGTTATTTCCAGATGAGGCAGCACCAATCTAAATTTGACGCCCCATATTCCCTTCATAACTTTCAGAAATATCACCACGACCAATTCCTCCAAAAAACATTTTCCTATAAATGGAATCGCTTATAATTTGATTAAAAATAGAAATTTGACTATCTCCACGACCAATACCACCTATATATGGTTCATTTTGAGCAACTAACTTTGAACAAAAGGTAACAATTATGATAGTGATTATTATTTTCATTTTAATATATTTAGATTTTACTTATGAATTAATATGGATACAATTTAGATACTAAGATTTAGAAGAACCTATATAACTATTGAACTGACCTCACCGCACGGAAACCAAAATCCACATTTCTGCCATTAGAACTGTTTGATGCATGCTGTCGGTTAGAAATTCTTAATTGATTAGCAATAGATATTAATCCACCACCTCGAAAACCTGCGCCATTAGCATTAATCACTTTATTTGTGTCAAATCCTGGCCAAGTCGAAATGTCGCAAAAACCATCTGAAGTCAATAAACCGTTTCCGTGAATAGGGGCTGTGAAATTGCGCCCAGTAGCGTTGCCCACACTCACGGTACGCTCCCAAAGGTTACCACTTAAATCCATAATACCGTAATAAGAAGAGCCTGCTTGCTCACGCGTTGAAGTGCCTGTCGCAAAACTACCCACACGAAGAGGA
>CAZHPL010000048.1:12859-15322 GCA_964534495.1 uncultured Lishizhenia sp. | reverse complement strand
GTTCATGCGTTGTTTGTCTTCAAAAGGCACATCAGCATGGGTCATGGTTTGGGGATGCTCAGCTAAACTTTCCGTTCCGCCCAACGAAACGGCTAATTTCATGAGTTTAAGGCTGTCCAAAAACTGAAATGCTTCTTTTTCGCCACCACGAATATCAAAACTAATCATCGCACCACCTGTCAAACATTGACGCGCATAGATTTCTTTTTCAAGTTCTGAACCACTTTCGGGAATAAAACCCAAGTAATATACTTGTTCCACTTTGGGGTGAACGCGCAAAAAGCTAGCCACTTCATACGCATTTCGCGCATGCTGATCCATTCGAACTTTAAGTGTTTCTAAACTTCGCATCAACAACCAACCGTTCCAAGGTCCTGCCATATTTCCGAGAAAAGTTCTCAAACCTTTTACACGGGCCATAAGTGCTTTCGAACCCAAACAGGCTCCAGCAATAACGTCAGAATGTCCTCCAATATATTTGGTTGCCGAATACAAAACCAAATCCGCTCCGTGTTTCAAAGGGTGCTGCCAAACTGGTCCCATGTAGGTATTATCAACCGAAAGAACTACGGCTTGATTTGCTTTTTGCTCAAAATGTTTTTTCAATTGCGCACACATCTGAATGTCAATCAGTGCATTGGTTGGATTTGCAGGTGTTTCAATGTGAATCAAACGCAATTGTTGTGCTTTACCACTTGCTTCAACTCGCTCAATGATAGCTTCAAATGAATCATCCGCATAAAAACCAATGGCTTCAATCTGCATTTTCTTCAAAAAATGATTGATGAAATGGTCTGTTCCGCCATAAACAGGACGACTATACAAAAGTAAATCGCCCGGACTTAAAAATTCCATCATAACCGTTGAAATCGCTGACATACCGCTCTCGAATACAGCTGCGTCCTCTGCTTCGTCCCATAAACACAAACGATTTTCCAAAATTTCTAAATCGGGGTTATTCAACCGGCTATAAATAAGACCGGGCGACTCTCCGACTTCTGCTTCTTTAATACCATAAGCTAGTTCAAAAAAACGCTTTCCTTCCATCGCTGAATTGAATACAAATGTGGAAGTTTGGAAAATGGGGCATTTAATGGCGCCTTCTGATAAAGAGGGTTTGTAGCCGTAGCTCATCATTAAACTCTCAGGGCGCATTTTTTGATTATCGGACATAACGCATTTTTTAAACAAACCTACAATTATTCTATATTCAATTTAAAACATGGGAAATATTGCTGATATTTTAACAAATCATAGATTTTATATACTGAAATTATCTTATATTCGTTAAGAAAAAAGAAAAAAATTCTATGCAGATAATTGACGAAACAGATAAAGCCATTTTAGCACTATTAAAAAAGAATGCCAAGTTGTCAAACAAAGAAATTGCAGCTGAAATTGGCTTGAGCATCACACCCGTTTTTGAACGCATAAAGCGCATGGAGCGAAACGGTGTTATCAAAGGATACAGTGTTCGAGTGGATAAATCTCAAATTGGAAAAGGTTTACGCGTACTTTGTCAAGTTTCACTGAAAGAACACAAAGATTCTCAAATTCAGCTCTTTGAAGAAGAAGTGCGCCATTTATCGGAGGTTACAGAATGTCTTCATATTGCTGGAAACATTGATTATTTACTTTCGGTTGAAGTGAAAGACATTGAAGCGTATGAATATTTCTTGAAACAAAAATTGGCAAAACTTTCTAATATTTCTAATGTACAAAGTTCATTTGTACTTGGAACTTTGGTTGAAAGATGTTGATTTCATTACATGATAAGCCATTAACTTTCCAAAGTAGCTTTCAACTTTCCAAAAAATAACTACTTTCGAAGTATGGCACATTTTTCACCTGACTTTTTGCAGTTCTACATGGAATTGGCTGCAAATAACCATAAAGATTGGTTCGATTTGAATCGCAAACGTTACGAACAAAACGTGAAAGTTCCTTTTCAAAAATTCACGCAACACCTGATTTCTGAAATCGCAAAATCTGACGAAGCGTTTAAAGAATTGGAGCCAAAAGATTGTATTTTTCGCATCAACCGCGATATTCGTTTTTCAAAAGATAAAACGCCATATAAGCTAATGAGTTCGGCAGTTGTTGCCGCTGGCGGAAAGAAAAGTCGTGCGATAAATGGTATTTACTTTGAGTTAGGACCGGAGCATGTGCGTGCTTATGGTGGCATTTATGAAATCGACAAAAATGATTTAGAAGCTGTGCGTGAAGGCATTGCGGACAATTTAAGCGATTTCCAAAAACTCGTTTCGGACAAAAAATTTGTTGAAACATTTGGTGAAATTAGAGGTGAAAAGAATAAAATTTTACCTGCACATTTACGAGAAGCCGCAGCAACTGAAGCGCTTCTTTTCAATAAGCAATGGTATTTCTTTGCTGAATTTCCTGCTGAAACCGCTTTGGCTCCAAATTTGGACGAAATACTGCTTAATTGTTACCAAACCTCAA
>CAZHPL010000048.1:0-12849 GCA_964534495.1 uncultured Lishizhenia sp. | reverse complement strand
ACAAGATTTTTTAAATCAATTTACTCGTAAATAATGAAACATATTTTATTCCCCTTATTTGTGTTGTTCATTTGGACTGCAAACGCTCAACTTAAAGAACTAACCTTGAAAGATGCTGTGTTGATGCAAAACAGAAGCCTAGCACCTGAAAGAATAAGTTCTTTTCAATGGATTCCAGGAACGGACACCTACTCTTTTGTTAGCAAAAATGGCTTGTTACTCATGAAATCAAGCGTTAAAGCGACGGTAGATTCCGAATTGATTTCTATTGATGATGTAAACAAAGCTTGTGGCACTTCTTTCACACGTTTTATCGGATTGGAATGGCTAAACGGCACTTCTTTCCGAATGAATGATGGTCAAACGTACATCGAATTTGATGTGGTTTCCAAAAAAGGAATGGTACTTCATAAAATGGATGAAAGTGCTGAAAATGCTCTGTTGAATCCCGTTTCTTTAGCCATTGCATACACGAAAGAAAACAATGTTTATCTACAAACAAAAGGTGGAACAGAAATCGCCATTACGTCCAACAAAGACAAAAACATTGTTTCAGGACAAACCGTTGCACGCAATGAATTTGGTATTGACGCAGGTTTGTTTTGGTCAGCAAAAGGTAACTTTCTAGCATTTTATCAGAAAGATGAAAGTAAAGTGCATGATTATCCTTTATTGGACATAACTGCCACGCCCGGCGAATTGCATTCCATCAAATACCCAATGGCAGGTCAAGCTTCGGAAGAGCCAAAGTTGGGCGTTTATAATCTTGAAAAGAAAACAACGGTTTTTATCGTTCCAAAAGGTGCCAAAGATGATTATTTGACCAATGTTTGTTTCACGCCTGATGAACGTTATATATTGATTGCTGAAGTAAATCGTGATCAAAATCACATGTGGTTAAATGTGTATGAAGCGTCGAGCGGGACTTTTGTGAAAACACTTTTGGAGGAGAAAAGTGAAATTTGGGTAGAACCTGAACATGCTGCTTACTTCCCTTCTTCGCAATCCAATAATTTCATTTGGATTTCAGAAAAAACGGGCTTTAACAACTTGTATTACTACGATTTTAGCGGACAACTTATCAAGCAATTAACCAATCACACTTTTGTGGTAAAAGACATTCTTTCTGCAACTGCTGATGGAAAAACGATTTATTATAAAGCTACAGGTGAATCACCTTTAAATACTTGGGTTTACAGCGTTGATTTGGCAAGCGGGAAATCCATTTTACATACCAAAGAAGAAGGAACGCACAATGTTGCTGTTTCATCTGACGGAAAATACGTATACGACGCATTCAGTAGTAGTTCGATTGCTTACAAATCTCAACTTTTAACTGCTCAAAATAAACAAGTTAAGTTGTTAATAGAATCAAGAGATAAGTTATTAGATTACAATATAGGTAAAGCAACAATCGGAACGCTTACAGGCAAAGATGGTTCGCAATTGTATTACCGAATGATTCAACCGAGTAACTTCGATTCTTCTAAAAAATATCCCGTTCTTGTTTATGTTTACGGAGGTCCACATGCACAAATGATTACTAATTCTTGGTTAAATGGAGCAAACTTGTGGATGTATTGGATGGCTGAACAAGGATATATCATTTTCACTTTGGACAATCGCGGTTCAGCAGAAAGAGGTTTTGCCTTCGAATCACAAATTCATCGACATTTGGGTGATGTGGAAATGGAAGATCAATTAAAAGGCGTTGAATTCCTGAAATCACTTCCGTATGTGGATGCTAATCGCTTGGCCGTTCATGGTTGGTCATTCGGTGGATTCATGACGACCTCATTGATGTTACGTCAACCAGGTACATTTACTGTTGGAGTAGCTGGAGGTCCTGTAACCGACTGGAAATACTAGGAAGTAATGTATGGAGAGCGCTACATGGATCGTCCAGAACAAAACAAAGAAGGCTATGAAAAAGCATCTTTATTAAATCATGCTCAAAATTTGAAAGGTGATTTACTATTGATTCATGGAACATCCGATGATGTAGTTGTGATGCAGCACAATTTTGCATTGGTGAAAAAGTTTGTTGATTTAGGCGTTCAAATGGACTTCTTCCCCTACCCGATGCACAAACACAACGTGACAGGAGTTGACCGTGTACATTTAATGCAAAAGGTGTTGGATTACATCATTGAACATAACAAATGACAGAGAAATTCATTGCTGCCTATATCGTTTTATTGGCCGGTTTAGTATTTGCACGTCAACGCATTGCGAAAGCAGCAAAAGTGCTAGAACCTGAACTAAAGGCTAAGTTATTAGACCTGGCTTTGGGTAGAAAATGGCAACAAATGATTCCGTCCATAATCATCATGATTTTGTTTTTTGCCAATTTAAAATGGCGCATCATTTCTATGTTTTTGGCAACTTTACTGGCATTCATCTTGCTATTAGGCCTTTCATTCTACAACATTGCAGTACATAAGAACGTATTAAGGAATGAAGGTTTTCCCGATGAATACATGCGTGAATATTCCATTGCAATGTGGGTTAGACAAATTGCTTTTGGTGGTTTTATGCTGATGATGGTTTGGATGACCGCGAATTAAACTTTTTGGATTTGAATTTGTTTATTGATTATGAAAGCGACAACAAAACTTATCTTTTTTGCAAGCACTTGTCTTACATTGACAGCTTGTAAAGCGCAACAAACAGAACAAAGCAAACCTTCAAAAACGGAATCAAAAATGGAACTGAATAAATTAACAGAAGACGAAAAACGCGTTATTTTATACAAAGGAACGGATAGACCTTACACCGGAAAATACACCGATAATTTTGAGAAAGGAACTTACATTTGTCGTCAATGTAACGCACCTTTGTACAAATCAAAAGATAAATTCCATTCCAATTGTGGCTGGCCAAGTTTTGACGATGAAATTCCAGGTGCAGTGCATAGAATCCCTGACGCAGATGGGATGCGAACAGAAATCGTATGTGCGAAATGCAATGGACACTTAGGTCACGTTTTTTTAAATGAAGGCTTTACGGACAAAAACACTCGTCATTGCGTTAATTCAACATCACTCATTTTTATTAGAGAAAAAAAATAGTTTTTTAAGATTCAAAGCATGTTCTGCGATTAAGATTCCATTAGAAAACACTTTCTTTGTGTTCAATACCATTTTATGAGAAAACTAATTGCTTTCGCTTTGCTCCTATTTTTGGTTGTTTCCTGTGGAAATAATGAAACGGTTTATGAATTCCCTTCTATTTGGCGCTTGGTTTCAGCTGAAAAAAAGAAAGGCGCTAAAGCAGAAAAAGATCCCTTGCTTGCGGATGCCAAAAATCATGAGGCAGGTCAAAAAGGAATGTTATTGTGCTTGTTTCCTGATAATACTTTCACACGATTAGACGAAACGGGATATTATGATTTCGGTAAATGGGAATGGGTAGATGAAGGAGGTCGTGTGAATCTAACGGGACAACAAAAATCAACTGATTGGGATGTTACAATCAAAAAACAAGAAGACGATCAATTTGAACTTACACTTGAAAACGATCAAGAAAAACAAGTGTGGCAACGTCAAGCCAAGATGTTGAAGAAATTTGAAGAAGATGAGTTTTACCCTACCAATAATACGTGGCGTATAAAACCTAAAAAAGCAGAAACGCAAAAAGAAATCATTGCGCGACTTGGAAATTACTTACGACATACGACCTATCTTTTAAAAGCAGCTGACATTCGCGATGTTCAAGTGGTTTCGTTCAGTCATTCAGATGGCGTGGTCAAAATTTACAATAGCGGAATCGGTGTAAGAGATTGGGAGTACATTTCGGATTTATGGAAAAACTCGTACTACAATGAAGAACAAGCCAAATTGGCGCGTTTGATTTATAAAAATTATTTGCACAATTATCCTTACAATGGAACAGGGTCAAGCGATTGGGTTAAAGATGATTATTTCTTGATGCTTCATATTTACAATGACTTAAACGAAGGGAAATTCGATGAGCCCATTGCGAATGAAATCCTAACTGAAGAATAAATTGAAACAAAAGAGAATTGCTTTCAACTTATGAATGGCGTAAAAAAGCAACATTTGCCTGAAAAAATATGCCCGGTTTGCAAACGACCTTTTTCTTGGCGCAAAAAATGGGAAAAGAATTGGGAAAATGTGACGTATTGCAGCGATCGATGCAGAAGGGGGAAATAAATTTCTGGCTTATTCGACAAAGTTGAAAAGATTCAAATAAAATTCCTTCCCTAAATTTTGTTAAGAATAGTGCAGAATGTTAAAACCATATAACTTTGGTTCAAAATTTAACAAAATGAAACCTATCTATGTAGTGTTAGGCGTGATTGGCGCCATTATTTTATTCAGCTTTTTTGGGTACTACAACTCGTATAACAAAGCTGTAAAGTTGCAAGAAAATGTAAATGCAAGTTGGGGAGATGTTCAATCAGCTTATCAACGTCGTGCGGATTTAGTTCCAAACTTGGTGGAAGTAGTGAAAGGTGCTGCTAACAATGAAAAAGAAATTTTGACAAAAGTTACGCAAGCTCGTGCTGGAATCGTTGGTATCAATGATGAAATCACAAAGGCAAACAGCACTGAACAATTGGAAGTGCTTGGAAAGAAAATCAATACGGCTATTAACTTAGCGTATGAAGCGTATCCACAAATTCGTTCAACTGAGAACTTTCAAGGGTTACAAGTGCAGTTAGAAGGAACAGAAAACAGAATCAATCGTGCGAGAGATTTGTACAATGAAAGTGTAAAAACGTACAACTCACACATTCGTGGTTTCTTTAATAGCATGTTGTTGAACAAAGAAACGTTTCCTGTAAAAGAAGCTTTCAAAGCAAGTGCAGGATCAGAAAATGCCCCACAAGTAAAATTTTAAAACATGCTTTCTCAAGCTGATAAAGAAACAATCGTTGAGGCAATTGCGAAAGCTGAGCGCTTGACTTCCGGTGAAATTAGAGTACACATTGACAAAAAATGTTCAGGTGATCCACTTCAAAGAGCCATCAAAGTATTTGATGATTTAAAAATGCACGAAACGGCTTTGCGTAATGGTGTACTGATTTACCTATCTTTTTCAGACAAGAAAGTTGCCATTTTAGGCGACCAAGGAATTAATGAGCGTGTCCCGGAGAATTTCTGGGACAGTTCACGTTCCATTATGATTTATCATTTTAAAAATAATGATTTCGCAAGAGGAATTATTCTAGCGATTAAAGAAGCTGGTGAACAGTTAAAAGCCTATTTTCCAATTGAAGAAGGCGACACAAATGAATTAAGCAACGAAATCACGCTAGGATGAAAAAAATACTATCCACTTTTGTTCTATTACTGATTGCTTTTCAAGCATTTGTTCAATTCCCTTCTCCTATTCGCGGTAAAATCCTAAACAATTTTTCTTCGGTAGGAATCCTCTCTTCAGACGAAGAAGATAAACTCGAAACAGAACTCGAGAATTTTGAAAAAAGTACTTCCAATGAAATTGCAGTTGTCATTGTGGACGACATCAATGGAATGGAGCCTTGGGAATATGCCACAAAAATTGGTGAAGAATGGGGCGTTGGTAAAGAAAAAGAAGATAACGGAATTGTATTTTTAGTAAAACCAACGAAAGAAAATGGTGGTCGACAAGTATTTATCGCTGTTGGACGAGGATTGGAAGGAGCCATTCCCGATGCTGCAACCAACGAAATTGTTCAGAATGAAATACTTCCCAATTTCAAAGAAGGAAAATACTTTGAAGGCATTGAATCTGCTTTAAACGTTCTTGAAAAATTATCAAAAGGCGAATACAATTACGCTGAATACCATAAAAAAAACGAATCCGATAACTTTTTCGCTGGATTAATTGTAGTACTTGTAATCATTGTGATTGTCATACTTATCATCGCGAAAGGTGGTAATGGTGGTACGATGAATTTTGGTAGAGGAGGATTTTTCTTTATCAGCAGTTCAAGCGGCTGGGGTGGCGGAAGTTCAGATAGTGGTGGAGGTGGTTTCGGCGGCTTTGGTGGAGGAAGTTTTGGCGGTGGTGGATCTGGAGGAAGCTGGTAAACTTCACATTTCTTTTTGATTTAATCTTCACCTCACTTAACTTGGTTATTTTTGTCCAAAATTCAAACTATGCGTTTACTTTTCGTTTTTACTTTGCTAATCAGCACTTCTTTCTTTGCTCAAAAAACAAGAACTATTGCTTTTTACAACACCGAAAATCTCTTCGATACTTTAGATGGTACAAATGACGATGCTGAATTTCTGCCAGCATCCAAATCACAATGGACAAGTAAACGATATGAAGAAAAATTGGCGCACATCCGTCAAGTTTTGGAAGCCTTGAATAAACCCTTAGTTGCTGGTTTTAGTGAAGTCGAAAATGCCAATGTTGTTCGTGACATCATTCGTAATCAAAAAAACTTCAAAGGCTATGGCGTTGTTCATTACGATAGTAAAGACGCACGTGGAATCGATGTTGCCATGATTTATGATTCTTGCAAACTGAAATTAGTACAATCAGGATTCATTCGTTTTGTGTTACCTGGAGAAACCGAAGCAACAACACGCGATATCGTTTGGGCTAAATACAAAATGAAAAAAGAAACGTTTTTCGTGATGGTGAATCATTGGCCAAGCCGTCGTTCGGGAACAGATACAAGCGAACCAAAACGCATTGCTGCTGCGGAAAACGCTCGTAAATTCATCGATTCTTTGCAAACAGCAGACCCTGCGAGCAAAATTGTTTTATTAGGCGATTTGAACGATTATCCTGAAGACAAAGCTCCTCAATTGTTAGCTGAAAAATTAACACCGATGATTACAAAAGCTTCAGGTCAATTTGGAGGTTCACACAATTACAAAGACGAATGGGGTGTTTTGGACCATATTTACATTTCTAAAGGAATGGAACAAGGAAAATTGAAAGTGGTTCCAAATTCAGGAAAAATCAATTCTTTTCCTTTTCTATTAACCGAATACAAAGGCAAAACAGTTCCATTTAGAACGTACGCAGGTGACAAATACTTAGGCGGATATTCGGATCATTTGCCTGTATCAATTGAGATTTCTGTTCCTTGATGAACGGGATTTAATTCAAACGAATACGGCAATCTTTCTTTGTACAAAAACTTCTTTTGAATCGACTCAAAAGGACGGTAAACGTAATACACAAAGTTATTATGCACCCTAATTTTGTCTACATAACGGAAATTTAGTTTTACTTTTTCTTCGATATGTCCCGTTTTAACATCCACTAAACCAAGGAAAGTGTTACCTGTTCTTTCAAAAACGGCATAAATGGCTCCCGTTCCATGGTCTTGAATCAATTGGCGTTTCCATCCTGTTTGCTTCGCGTGGTAATGGTGAAAAATAGCAATAGAATCCAGTTTATTTCCATTCTTGTCAAAAATTTCTAGCTTATCTTTCGGATAATTAAACACAAAAACAGAATCATTTCGCTGAAACATAGGCGCATAAACTTCTTTGTAGTAAATGGATTGCGTAAAATAATTGGCCCCTACCCATATTTCTTTATCAATACCTGTTTCAATTTCTTTGTTTTTCGCCCACAATTTGGTGCGGACATCCATCCATTTGTATTCTGAACGATATAATTCCATCATGAAATCATCTTCAATGTGAAGAATCGCTTTATAGGTCGAATCCGTTTTGTCCATCGCGAAATAATTAAACGCTGGAAAATCTTTATTATAATTTGAAAAATAGAGCTTACTTACTGTTGTATCAACGATGGGCGCTAGGTATTTGAAAAAATAATCTTTCGGGATTTGAGCGATTTGAATGTCTTTTCCATTGTAATAAATGCCAAATGTATTTTCATCACAAACCACATGCGAATTTCCCAAATAATCCCGCAACAAATATTGTGCGCGGTCATTTACCTGAAAACTTGTAAGAATATTTTTACCATCAAAAAGCAATAATTCGCTTCCTTTATTCAATTGTTTTGGATAGGCAAGCAAGAGAATATTCCCATTGTTTTGTACTTCAAAATCGGCTACACTCAAGCGATCGGATTGAAAAACGGTATCAGGTACACCTGGCGCTTTTACAACCACTTCTTTTAAATCACGCATTTTCATAGGATTCATCAGAATCGTCAACTTAATGGTATCTAAAACAGAAATTTGATAGTTTTTTTGAAACGACTCATACAAAGGATGCGAGCACAAAGTAGTCAGATTGATTTTTCCCGTTGCTGTTGGCTTCAAATGAAAATTTTTCATTCCATTCAGCTGTGAATTCCCGATAAAAACCGTATCGAATTTTTCACTTCTCAACGAAATGGTCAATGCTGCATTCGGAATGGATTCTCCGGACTTGTTATCAATAACTTTTACTGATAGAATTTGAGTGTTCCCACTGAAACTAGTGAAAAACAAAACCCATAAAAAAAACCTTTTCAACATAACATTTGTAAGATGCTGAAAAGGTTTCAATTCCATAATTATGTTGAAATTATACTTTTAAGTTCCAACCAAAAGTATCTTCTACAGTACCATTTTTAACGCCGTCTAAATGCGCTTTAATTTTATTGGAAAGCGTTCTTGATTCCATAGCAGGTAATTCAATCACCTCATCTCTATAACCGATAACAGCAATTTGAGCAATCGTAGCAGCTGTTCCCGCTCCAAAAGCATCTTCTAGTGTGCCATTCTTTGCAGCCGTAATGATTTCTTCAACTGAAACACGACGTTCTTCCACCTCGATTCCCCATGTTTTCACCAAGTCAATTAAAGTTCTTTTGGTGATACCACGTAAAATCGTATCGTCGTCTTCAGAAGGAGTGATTAACTTGCCTCCAATTTGGAAAACAATGTTCATCGTTCCAGATTCTTCAATGAATTTATGTTCAACAGCATCCGTCCAAATCAATTGGTGGAAACCTTGTAACTGACATTGTTTAGCGGGATAAAGCGAAGCACCGTAATTCCCAGCATTTTTTGCTCTACCAACGCCACCGCGTGCAGCACGTGTATAATGTTCTTCAATTTTAACTCGAACTGGTTCTGCATAATATGCACCCACAGGAGAAGTTATTATCATGAACTTGTATGTATCAGAAGGTTTAATACCAACTAACTCATCCGTTGCAAATAAGAATGGACGAATGTAAAGTGAATAACCAGGTTTGTTGGTTACCCAATCAGCATCCAATGCTACTAACTTTCGAATGGCTTCAACGAAAATATCTTCCGGAACTTCTGGCATACACATTCTCTTAGCTGATTCTGCAAAACGATGCGCATTCTGTTCAGGTCGAAACAAAACAACCTCATTATTCACTGTACGATATGCTTTTAATCCTTCAAAAATGGATTGACCATAATGAATGGCAGACATCGCAGGATGCATGGATATATTTTGAAAAGGAATAATTTTTCCTTCTTGCCAATTTCCGTCAGCATATTCCATTATGAACATGTGATCAGAAAAAACTTTGCCAAAAGGCAAATTGTCCCAATCTACTTGATTTACAGTTGATTTTGTACTTTTTTCAATAGAAAAGGAAAGAGTGGATAATGCCATCTATGTTGATTTTGGTAGTGCGAATATACATTTTAATGCAAGATTAGCGCGAAAATTTTATGTGGATTTTCATTTACGTTACATTTGCGGTGGAAAGTGATTATGAAAAAAAGTCGTGACATTCTGAAACAATATTGGGGCTTTGATGCCTTTCGTCCTCTGCAAGAAGATATTGTTGATGATGCAATCAATGGTCATGACGTATTGGCTCTTTTACCAACTGGAGGTGGAAAATCCATATGTTTTCAGGTCCCTGGATTGGCAAGAGAAGGTGTTACGATTGTCATTTCACCGCTAATTGCGCTTATGCAAGATCAAGTGAATAACCTTCAACGCGTTGGTATTCGCGCCAAAGCAATTGTGGGAGGAATGTCCTACAAAGACATTGATATTACACTTGATAATGCCCGTTTTGGTGGCTTGGATTTTTTATACACCTCGCCTGAACGCATTCAAACAACGTTGTTTATTGAGCGATTCAAGCGCATGAATGTGAGCTTAATTGTAGTAGATGAAGCTCATTGTATCTCAGAATGGGGACACGATTTTAGGCCTTCCTTTATGGATATTGCAAAATTGCGAGCGTTTCAGCCGAATGTACCGATTTTGGCTTTAACTGCTACTGCTACCTCGCATGTGCAAAAAGACATCATTGAAAAACTACAATTACATAAGCCTAAAATTCACGAAGCTTCTTTTGAACGAAAGAATTTAACCTATTCTGTTTACCGCACCACCAACAAACGAGCACGTATCATTGATTATTGTCGTAGGACAAAGGATGTAGGTATTGTGTATTGCCAAACACGCAAAAGTGTCAAGGAACTCGCTCGTACGCTTATTGCAAATGGTGTGAATTGTGGTATTTATCACGGAGGTTTGAATGCAGAAGAACGAAAAGTGATGCTCGATTCTTGGATGCAGGAAAAGACAAAAATAATGGTAGCTACGAACGCTTTTGGAATGGGTATCGACAAGCCCAACGTACGTTTTGTCTTGCATTACGAAATCCCAGCTTCACCTGAGGCCTATTTTCAAGAAGCAGGTCGTGGTGGTCGTGATGGAAATGAAGCCCTTGCTATTGCTTATTATGAGAACGAAGATGGGCAGAATCTGTTGAATCAAGTCGAACAAAAATTCCCGCCTAAAGAAAAAGTCGTTCATTCTTATTTGGCTTTATGTAATTTTTTAGGAATTGCTATTGGTTCAGGCAAAGACGAAGTGTATCCCTTAGATATCAAAAAACTGTGCACGCATTTCAATCTCGATTTCAATGAATTGTATTATTCCCTGAAATTACTCGAATCGAATGGTAATTTAACCTTTAGCGCAGATGTGTTTAGTCCGACACGTATCAAATTTATAGCCGATAATCGGGATTTATACAACTTTCAAGTGAGCCATGAAAGATATTATCCGTTAACCTCTTTATTAACTCGCTCCTACCCCGGCATATTTGACTACTACTTGCCCATTCAAGACTTTGAAATCTGCAAGCGACTAAAGATAACTGAAGCAGAATTGATTAAGCAGTTGGAAGAAATTCAGAAGTATGGAATCTTAGATTTTACCGCGAAAAGTACTTTGCCAACCATCACATTTAACATTGAACGATTACCTGAAAACTACCTTCAACTAAGACCTGAAATTTATTTCCAACGAAAAGAAAATGCCTTTCACAAGGCTAAAAGTATGAAAGAATTTTGTGAGAATGACCGTTGCAGAGCCTCTCAATTGATTGCCTATTTCGGACAAGACTCAGCCGATTGTGGTAAATGTGACGCTTGTCTTCGAAAAAATAATCGCATGGAGACAAACATTCTTGACAAGCTTAAAAAATCACTACACGGTTGTACCATCCAAGAAATAAAATTCGATTTTCTGTTGGAGGAAGAAGAAATCATGAAAGTTATTCGACATTTATTAAAAGAAGAAAAAATTGTACATTTAGACGGACTTTTTAAAGCCTGTTAATGTTGCAGTTACCTACTTTTCATCGCTATTCATTTGTGTATTTGTTTACACTATTTGTTATTGGAATTGTAGGTGTGTATTGCTTTGAGAGTACGTTTAGTTTTGAAATCTTAATCGCAATATTCTCGCTGTTAGTTATTGCGCTTTTCTTCACAAAAAAAATCCCACAGATCCGCTTTTGGACTTTAATTGCTTTTTCAATGTTGACCTTAGGTGTCTTGCGAATGTCCATACAACTTGAGAATACGAATGAAATTCAACCCAACGGAAAACACTTTTTGAGAATTCGAGAATTTCAAGAAAAAGAAGGTTGGTCAAAAGGAGTTGGAAAACTCATGAAAGTTGATAATGACCAATTGGTTGAGACAAATCAAAGCGTTCTGTTTTTTGTCAACACAAAAGGTAAATTGTATGTAAACGACGTCATTGCCGTGGATGCAGACCTGACTCCTATCCAAAACAAAAACAATCCTGGCGAATTCAACATGCAACTTTTTTGGCAAATTAAAGGTGTGAGAGAAATGCTTTTTTTTCAAGAAACGGATTACAAACTCGTAGATAAAATTCCGCTAAGTTTTTGGGATAAAGCCATGCAAACTACCAGTTCTGTTTGGACCGCATTCTTAGAAGAACATTTAACAGGTAATGAATTAGCGATTGCAAAAGCCTTGATTTTAGGAGACAAATCAGATTTAGACACAGAAACACAAAACACTTTTTCTGCCACTGGCACAATGCATGTACTTGCCGTTTCGGGATTACACATTGGCTTAATCATGCAACTCTTAATGGCGATTGCAAAGTATTTTTCAAAATACATTTCACGTAAAAAAGCGATTGTGATTATCCTTGTAATCCTATGGTTCTATTCGATATTAACAGGATTTTCACCGAGCATTATTCGTTCGATTTTCATGTTTTCTATTTTGATGGGAGCTCAACTTTCGGGTAAGAATTACAACGCAATAAATACTCTTTTCTTTTCGGCCTTCATTATTCTGCTTTTCCAACCGTTGTATTTGTTTGATGTCGGTTTTCAATTGTCCTATTTAGCAATGCTGGGTATTTTCTTGTTGTATGAACCCATTAAAAATTGGTTTAATATCAAAAACAAATGGCTCCGCTATATTTGGGAAGGTACTGCTGTTGGATTTGCAGCACAGGTAATGACAGCACCCTTGACTTTGTATTATTTTCATCAATTCCCCAATTACTTTGCGATTTCGAATCTTGGTGTAATGGCTTTTTCAGGAGCTATTTTAGGTTTAGGAATTGCATTGCTTGTGGTTGGAAAAATTCCTTTGCTAAATAGTTTGGTAGCGTGGCTATTGTTTGCTTCTATTTT
>CAZHPL010000047.1:2504-15441 GCA_964534495.1 uncultured Lishizhenia sp. | reverse complement strand
ATGTTATTGTCTTTATCCGCATAAATTACATTGAAAAGTGGTAAAGCTTCCATTTTTAGCGCAGCTTCAAACTCAGTTAAATTCTTGGCTTTGTTCATCCGATACCATTGTTCTCCTGCTCGAATATCATTGTAAACAGGAAAACGAAAGCTATACATTCCATGTTTCGTCTTAAAAACAGGACCAAATGCTGAATCAAAAAACTTCTTTTTTATGCCTACTGTGACTTTTCCAATTCGGATTCTTAATTTTTCTTTCCGGACTGAAAATTTTCTCCACGTTCCATCTAAAAAGTATTTTTTGCCCTTCACTTTCATCTTATAAATATCTCCGAAAGTGTGATAATTAACGGTATGCGCCCAACCAAGATGCTCGTTTGAACCAACAAATGGTGTAACTCCTCCAGGAAAAAGACCGCCTATAAAATTCCAACCTTCCTCACTGTTTACATGAGCTTCGTACCAAGCAAATTCGCCTTCAATTGGTTGGTGAGAGTTGACCACTAACAAAGTACAACTGTCTTCCATTTTATCTTTCGAAATCGCAAATGCATTCGATCCCTTCGTGTCATTTACCGAAAAAAACATATCGATTTTGTTTTCTTTAGTAGCTTTCAATGCCAGTCCCATTCCTGCCATCAGTGCTAATTTGAGTGTATAACCTTTGATAACATCGGACTCAGTAACAGGAAACAGATGATCTGAAATCACTTCTTCTTCATGTTCTTTTGCATACGTATTTAGGCCATTTACATATCCTTCAAGTAGACGATGATAATCTTCTGAAATAGTTTGAGTTTTCAGCAGCTCATCAACCCGTCTGTTAAGGTCTAAAAAATGAAAAAAGAAATCAAACAATAAGCCTTCTTTTCCTCTGAATTTTCCAGCAAGACCACGAATAGGGAGTAAATTATTCTGAATACTTTCAAAATCATCTTCTGCATGAGCCCAAGCTAAACCATAAGCCGCATCAGCATCTGTCTTTCCATAAATATGTGGAATACCAAAGCTGTCACGTACAATTGTCACCTTGTTTTCAGTATCAATTTGAGAATAAAAAGCTTGACGTGAAATAGCAAAGACTACAGCTATCAAAACAAAAAAAGCTAAGTAGAATTGGGATAGAAAATTGTGCTTCAAGGGAAGATTGTTGTACGTCATAAAAATAAAGTACTTAAATCTACCATTATTTTCTGGTTCTTTTGATATCAAAAAAAGAAAGCTCCTATTCTTTTAAATTTTAAACAAAAAAAGGAGCCATTTAGACTCCTTCACAAAACATTTTTTTTTCCTTTAGTTCTTATCGGTCGTTATCATCACCGGTTGATTTCCTGTACCTGTTACAATTACTTTTGCATTCGGTGAAGTAATGAGTCCTTTCATCATTTCAATTTGATTGTAGCGCAATTGATTTTCATTGATGGAAGAATTGATAATCTGCTGTGCTTGTTTAATTCCTTCCGCTTCGATAATCAAACGTTGCGCTTCTTTCTTTTGTTTTTCAATATTAGCATCTGCTTCTATCAACATTCGTTGCGTCTCTTTTTTCTGCTTTTCAATTACAAAATCCATTTGTAAAGCTTGCTGTTCCGCATTCACTTTATTTTGAATCGCTTGTTGCATTTGGTCTGGTAAATCAATGTCTTTCAATAAAACAGCATCTACTACAAATCCATATTTGGAAATGTTTTTCGCTAAATCCTCTTTCATGGATTCTTCAATTTTTTGACGTTCGGTAGCATACAGCTCCTTCGCATTGTATCGCGCTGAAATTTCTCTTGCAGCTGCCCAAAAATTCGTAACGACAATCTTATTTTGATAATTCAAACCAAAACGTGTGTAAATTGACTTTGCCGAATCGGGCTGAATATGGTACAACAATGAAAGTTCAGCCACAACACTTAAACCCTCTTTCGTTGGTAAAGGTAGTTTGTCAAAGATTTCAACGGTTTGGACGTTCATCTTTATTACTTTGGTCACAAAAGGATTGAACATTTTTACACCTTGTGCAATCGTATTTCCACGAATAACACCTAAACGTTGTTTGAATCCAATTTCTCCAGGACGAACAACAGCGCACGAAGTTGCTATCAAAACAACTGCCGCTAAAGGAAAGAAAAGTTTTGTTTTCATATAAAAAATTTTAATCAAAAGTAGAAGAAACATTATATCTACTCTGTTAAAATTCCACAAATGAAATTGATTTTCACGTTTTTTGCATTTTGCTCTAACGCACTATTTTAAGTACTGTAAGACCAATGATTTTTAGATCATGAAGCAAGCCTGGATTCGATAAATACTTTTTATTCAATTCCAATTTAGCGGGCATAATTTCATGAATATAGGTTTGCTCTGGATGACTGGATTTTGCCAATAGTTCATTTTCTTCAAAATACTCCAGCGAAGCATAATCGGTAATTCCCGGTCGAACGTGAAGTACTTTTCGCTGTTCATCGGTATATAAATCAACATATTCTTGAACTTCTGGACGCGGTCCAACAATACTCATATCACCTTTTAGCACATTCATAAACTGTGGAAATTCATCCAATTTGTACTTGCGAATAAAATAACCTGCACGCGTAATTCTTGGGTCTCGCATACCAACCGTCAATTTTCCGCTTTTTTCGGCATCTGTCCGCATCGACCTAAATTTCAATAAGAAAAAGGGCTTTCCATATCTCCCAACTCGCTTTTGAGCAAAGAAAACTGGTCCTTTCGATTCCCATATTATAACCAAAGCCAAAAGAAGTCCTGGAACTAAAAAGCAAAGAAGTACAAACAGTGAAAACAATATATCGAAAAGACGTTTCATGAACTTTTATAACTTTACAAAACTAAAACAATCCTTTCGAATCGTGTCAAACATTCATCATCAACAAGTAGGTTTAGCTTTACAATCCGCTGATTTTGTGAGAAAAACCATCGAGCAAATCGAAAAAGATTTTCGCATGTGTGGCATTGATTACACCTTTATTTCGAAAGATGAAAACCTTGTTGCTGCAGAGTTAACCTTAAGTGTTCAAGCTGCGATTGACCGACTTTCAAACACCGAATTACAGCAATTTATTTACATTATCGATTTGAAAGAAAAAGATTTCTTAGACGCAGTTATTCAAGAAGATAACGGATTACAATTGGCACAGAGAATCGTTTTTCGCGAGGCGTTTAAAGTATTTTTGAAGGCTAAATTCAGTGAATAGTGGTACATAAAAAAGCGCATTTTATTTAGTGTAGGATTTTCTCATCCGAATTATTACTTTTGTAGCAAAAATCAAGTATGAATTTCATAACATCGAGCACAACACTTTTACGTCATTTGCAAAGTATTTCAGGCGTTTTGGGCACAAGTAATAATTTGCCTATTCTGGATAACTTCTTGTTTGACATTCAAGATGGAAGGCTAACTATTTCAGCTTCAGACCTTGAAACGACTATGAGCACATCATTGGAAGTTCAATCAGAAGACAATGGTAAAATTGCCATTCCTGCAAAGATGTTGTTAGATGTATTGAAAAATTTACCTGATCAGCCTTGTACTTTCAAAGTAAACGACGAAAACTACAAAATTGAAATCGTTTATGATAACGGTAAATCCGGAATGGCAGGTTTCAATGCAGATGAATTCCCGCGTTTACCAAATATTGAGAACAAAAGTTCTATCAAAATTTCAGGTGAAATCGTATCCAAAGCGGTTAACAAAACATTATTTGCAACCGGAAATGATGATTTGCGTCCTGTAATGAGTGGTGTTTATTGTCAATTCACTTCAAGCGATATTACTTTCGTTGCAACGGATGCTCACAAGTTGGTTCGTTACCGTCGTACAGACGCTGAGGCAAGTGGAAGTTCTGCTTTTATCTTACCAAAGAAACCTTTGAATATGCTAAAAAGCAATTTACGCGGTGACGAAGAAATCTTGTTGGAATACAATGATTCCAATGCTATTTTCACGTTCAATGATATTACATTGGTTTGTCGTTTGATTGAAGGTAAATATCCGAACTACGAGGCGGTAATTCCAAAAGAAAATCCAAATGTATTGACAATTGAAAGAACACAGTTTTTAAGTTCAATTAAACGTGTTTCGATTTTCTCAAATAAAACGACTCATCAAATCAAATTGCGATTGGCAGGTTCTGAATTAACACTTTCAGCGGAAGATACTGATTTCAACAATGAAGCATCTGAGCGTTTGACGTGCAACTACGACGGCGACGATATGGAAATTGGTTTCAACAGCCGTTTCTTGATGGAAATGTTGAACAATTTGGATTCTGACGAAGTGAAACTAGCCATGAGCGAACCAAGTCGTGCAGGTTTATTGACACCAGCAGCCTACGCAAATCCTGCTGAGGATGTATTGATGTTGGTGATGCCAGTGATGTTGAATCGTTAATTCTTTCTATGCTTCAGGGAAAAATCAATATTCGGGAATACTCCCTGAAAGAATTACAGGAAAAATTTAGTGAACTCGGTGAAAAGCCTTTCCGCGCCAAACAAGTATACGAATGGTGGTGGAAGAAAAATGCACACGTATTTGATGAAATGTCGAACATCAGTGTGGCTTTACGGAACCAATTAGATGAACTTTTCTTCATCGATTCAATTCATGTTCAAGACCAACAAATAAGTAAGGACAAAACCATCAAATGTGCTTTTGGAGTAGAAGACGGGAAAATTGTTGAGGGCGTTTTAATTCCTACCACTTCCCGCATGACTGCTTGTATTTCTTCGCAAGTTGGTTGCAGTTTGTCGTGTACGTTTTGTGCCACAGGTCGCTTAAAATTGTTACGGAATTTAACAGCAGGTGAAATCTTTGACCAAGTTGCCTATTTGAAAAAAGAGGCTGAAACACGCTATCAAACTCCTTTATCCAATATCGTTTACATGGGAATGGGCGAACCTTTGTTGAATTACAAAAATGTGCTGCGTTCTACCGAAATGATTTGCTCCGAAGAAGGCTTGGGAATGTCTCCAAAACGAATTACCGTTTCTACAGCGGGAATTGCTAAAATGATAAAGAAATTAGGAGACGATCAAGTGAAATTCAATTTGGCTCTGTCCCTTCACGCTGCCAATGACGCAAAGCGCGATAAAATCATGGAAATTAACGAAAGTAATAATTTGGAAACCTTATCCGAAGCTTTGGTTTATTTTCATGAAAAAACAGGAAGCAGAATTACATTTGAATACATCATTTTCAAAGATTTTAATGACAGCATTGAAGACGCGCGAGAGTTAGCACAATTTACAAAATGCGTTCCTTGCAAAATCAACATTATTGAATACAATGCCATTGATGATGGTGAATTTCAACAAGCCGACCCAAAAAAAGTAAACGAGTTTGCAGCTTATTTAGAATCCAAAAATCTGATCGTTAACGTACGACGAAGCCGTGGAAAAGACATTGACGCAGCTTGTGGACAATTGGCAAATAAGAACAATGCCATTGCACGTAACGAACGAATTTTGAAGTAATTATCCTTTATTTCTTTCGATTTTCAAACATTTCCACCGTTTACAAAACTATTTGTTTTTGGTCGCTTGAATTGCTTACTTTTGCCGTCAAATATTTTCAAATGATTGTTGTAGAAAATCTCATTAAAGAGTTTGAATTAAGTCGCCAACAGCGTAAAGAACTGAATACGACTGATCGCATTGCGCGTGCTGTTGACAATGTGAGTTTCACCTGCGAAAAAGGACGTGTTTTCTCGCTTTTAGGACCTAATGGCGCTGGAAAAACAACAACTTTACGCATGCTTTCAACCATTTTCAAACCTACTTCGGGCAAAATAGAAATTGCTGGAATTGATGCTATAAAATATCCAGAAGAAGCAAGAAAAAAAATTGGTTTTTTAACTGGTTCAACAGGTTTGTATGCACGATTGACACCATTAGAAATCATCGATTACTTCGCAGACTTATACAAAGTTCCAGCAAATGAGCGAGAAGAAAGGAAAAAATACTTATTCAACTTACTCAACATGAATGACTTTCTACAAAAACGAATTGGGAAGCTGAGCACCGGGATGAAACAGAAAGTATCCATTTGCAGAACCATGATTCACGACCCCGAAGTAGTGGTTTTTGACGAGCCAACAAGTGGGTTGGATGTGATCACAGCAGAAAACATTATTCAGCTGATTAAAGATTGTCGCGACCAACAAAAAACAGTCATTTTTTCAAGTCACATTATGAGTGAAGTCGATTTGCTGTGCGATGATTTAGCGATTATTCACAAAGGTCAATTGAAATATAAAGGTGAGATGGAGGCGTTTCGTTCGCAAATGGAAGCACCCAATTTAACTGCAGAATTCATTCGAATTGTTCAATCTTAAACTCAAAATCATGATTTTTAGAATATTCAGAAAAGAACTTATGGACACATTGCGTGATCGTCGTACGCTCATGATGATGTTGATTATTCCGATTTTGGTTTTCCCTTTGGTGATGAATGTCTTTGTTGGTGTATCGGCATCGTATGAAGAGGAAGCTTCGACGAAAACGCTCAAGATTGGTGTTGTGGGCGACAAAGATTCGTACATGTCTAAAGAATTAAATGAAATTCCGAATGAAGTAGGCGCAAAAAAATTGGTTTTCTTCAAAGACACAGTAAGCATGTTAAAAGAGTTGGAGAAAGATAGCATTCAATTAGGGATTTTTACAGATAAACAATTCAATGCGACATTAAAAGCTCAGTTGCCTGCACCCATTACATGGTATTTTGACGCAACAAATGTTGGGATGAATGAGCGTGCGGAGCAGTACATGGCGATGATTCAAGGAAAAGCACAACAAGAGCGTTATGTGGAGTTGGAAGTAGATCCGCGAAAAGTTACGCCTTTTGTTGTCAGCTATAAAAATGTAGCTTCGAACAAGAAAATGGTTGGACAAATTGCTGGTGGAATTTTACCGTACATCTTCATTGCTTTTGGATTCATTGGCTGCATGTATCCTGCAATTGACTTATTTACTGGGGAAAAAGAGCGCGGAACAATCGAAACCTTGTTGACTACTCCTGTAAAACGTTGGCATATTCTATTTGGGAAAATGATGGTCGTTATTTTATCAGGATTAATCGCTGCTAGCTCTGCCCTACTCGGATTGTTTATTTCCATTGAATTGATGCCGGTTATTGACAATGCTGAAATTATGAAAATCGTGAATGAAGTATTGAGTTTTTCATTTATCCTTTCGATGTTCAGTTTGTTGTTACCGCTTACCATTTTCTTTGCAGGAGTGATGGTGCCAATAGCTGTTTACGCCAAAACCTTCAAAGAAGCGCAAAGCATTATTACACCGTTGAATATCGTTATGGTTTTGCCTGCGATGGTTGGATTTTTCCCCGGAATCGAATTGAACTACGTGACTGCTTGTATTCCTGTTGTTAATGTCGTACTAGCATCCAAAGATTTGATTTCAGGCACATTGGAATACCAGTATTTACTAATTGCCTTTTTGGTAATGGTCAGCCTTGCGGTTGGTGCTGTGATTTTCTCGTACCGCCAGTTTGACAAGGAAACGAATGTGGTGGTGTAATTCCTTAGTACTTTAAAAACCAATCTTTTATTTCTGGTTTTTCCATAAAAAAGATTCCTCATGTCATTCGGAAAGACTTGTAGGGTGTTCACAATGAAAATGCTTTGCATTTTCCTTAATCCTCAAAACAAAAGTCATTCCGACCAACGGGAGGAATATTAATTTACAACTGAGAACTATCAAATTCTAAAAATTAAACGTTTCAGTTAAGTAGCTAAAACCATGTAATTCAAGACCTTTTGTTTTCGCTTGTTTTAGTTCATTTCAGTAGATTTTGGGACTAAAAAAGTTTCGTCTTAACTTCTGATTAAGCACAAAAAAAGATTCCTCGTCAAATGAAAACGAGGAATCAATTATTCTTCAAGCTAAAACCAATTGATTTCAGCTGTGCTTATATATAAAAAGAAATTTATTGCTTTACAAAACGACTCAATGCCTGACTTTTTCCTGTTTTCACTTGGATAAAGTACACACCATTTGTCAAATCCGAACAATTTACCGTTTGTTTATTGGAAGTCAATGCCCATTCTTCATTTCTGATAATGCGACCACTTTGATCCATTAAAGTAAACGTAGCTTTTTCGCCTATCTCATTGGCATGAAAAGCAATATTCACCTCGTTTTGAACTGGATTTGGATATACATCAAAAACCGTGTTTGCTGTCAATTCATCTAAGCCCCAAAGTGGTGCTTCCAAACTCCACGTGTATTTTTTCGGAGCACCCAAAGAGTCAAATGTCATTTCAGCAATGGCCAATTTTCCACCTTTAGCATACCATTGATACGTAACTGTTGTGTCCTTAGTGTTTTGGTAAAGCGTCCATGTGGGTGGGAAAACCGGTTTCACCCAAATCGAATCCGTTGAATATTCGGTTCGCTCAACACGCAATGAATTATATGTTCCCACAGGCGTTGTCAATTGCCCCCAAGCATCCGTAGAATCTTTAGCATTTACTACACGTTTGAAACGAATTTGACTCAAGGCTGCATTGATTGAACTCGCATCAACCGTTACGTCAACTGTGTACGAATCTGCAAAATTTGAACCATATGTACGAGGAAAATTGTGGATTAAATCTCCACCAATCATCGGAGCATTGATAGGCGTTCCCGTTCCGAGCACATCACCCGCAAGTCCAACAGCCGTTTGAGAACTAGCGTTTTGATCGAAAAACAAATAACTCGCGTTATCATTAGTCATGGCAAGATTTGCCGATGGAAATGAACTTGCATACGGAGTTGAAGAAGGTGCCAAAATACTTGTGTTTTCATCGATGATGTAACTACTCGTTTGCGTAAAATCCCACGATTGATTGGCGCCAGCATTTCCAGGCCCAGCAAGCACCGTCATTGTATCTGCCTTTCGACTAACAACATCGCCAACTTGTGGCATATCGCTTACATCAATAGAAATTTGTGAAAAGGCTGATAGCGGCAAAGCCAACAAAGCCGTAAAGTACATTTGTTTCATGCGTTGATTTTTGAATTTCAGTTAAATATACGAAAAACCAAGCAACAATTACTGCTCGATTGAAAGGGATTTTTCTTTTTTTGTATGCGCCTAATCCTGCTATACGTTGTATCTCCAACTTGTTCCTCCTTCACTCTCATTCTCGCTCTCCCCAAGTCGGAGGATGCCACTTCTATCAGGGGCGTAGGGGAAAATACGAAGCAAATTTAAAGCTTCCTCCCTTGAGGGAGGATTGAGGAGGGTGACTAGTTAACAACAGAACAAATATTTATTCATTTTTCAAACAAAATATCATGTAATCAATTCTTTCTTTTACTAAACCAACATTCTGAATTACTTCTCCTTCAGAAAATCTTACAATAACATATCCCAAACGCTCCAATTTATGTTGACGATAAAAGTCATATTCTCCTTTGTTTACATGCGAACTACCATCAATTTCAATAATCAATCCTAAATCTGGAGCAAAGAAATCAACTATAAAATTGTCAATTGGTCGCTGACGCAAAAATCGTTCGCCAGTTTGTTTTCGAGATAAAACTGATTTCCATAAAAATCGCTCTGCTTTGGAAACGGTTTCTGTTCTAAGTTCTCGTGCAAATTCCTTAAGATTTTTGTTATAATTATTATTAGAGCACATCATAAATATAAGAATAGTTTTTTTGGAATGAAAATGAAAAGGCTATTAATTGAAAATGTATGGGACAAAATCTTATTTAGTTTCCCACGAGGTGGAAGATGTTTCATGCACGCCTCTTCAATAATATTCTCACCCCTCTCAATCTCCCCTCAAAGGGAGAAGAAAATCATGGGTCAAACTAAATTATTAGAAAGAATTAAGTTGGATTAACTTAAACAAAGATTTTTACCATTTTAAAAAAATCGAATTTAAACGAAGTGAAATTAAAGCTTCCTCCCTTGATGAAGTATTGGGGAGGGTGACTAAGTTTACAAAAAAACATTAATGAACAGCATTGTAATAGTCGGCAACGGATTTAACTTTTCACGATATTTGAACATAACTTCGGTAGAACTCTAATCTTATTGAAAAAACTAACTTCCCTAAATCTCAACTAAAGCAGAAAATAGTTCTCAATCAGAAAGCACTTTTTATCTAATCACGTGAAAATAGCCGTTTTTCGTTCCTTTTTCGTAGTTCAAAACGTAGAAATAAACGCCATCACTGACTGGTTTTCCGTTTTTGTCATTTCCTGCAAAAGGACTATCGCCTCTCGAGCATGTGAAAATGAGATTTCCCCATCTGTCAAACACGTTCATGGTGTATTCCTGACAGGTTTTGAAATAGTCTTCCAACTCTAAGGAATCATTGGCTGCATCACCGTTTGGTGTGATTACGTTTGGAAACTCAAAGTCGTCAAAGGTGTAAATATTGATGATGTTTACTGGTGTAATCGTCGGAGGTGAAACACATCCATTAACGGTAACGGTAGAATAATAGTTTCCAATAGCTGGAATCTGTGCCGCAAAACTATTACTATCCACTGCTGAAGTGAAATTATCTGGTCCCCACCAATCAAACGTTCCTCCCGAAACTGGCTGTGCTTGTAACAACAAAATATCACCCGGACACAAAAGCGGACTGTTTGTCGTTACAACAGGTGAGGCAGGAATCGGATACACAATGACATTGTAAATAATCGTGGAATCACAACCCAACACCGTTTGCAAATAGAACGGATATGCTCCCGTAGCGTTGATGGTTTGACCTTGAAATACAAAAAACTCGCCGTCGCATAAAGTGGTGTCACGCGTAAACGAATACGCAGGATTAACGTGCAAGGTCAAATGAATTGTAGAATCACATCCCGCAACGGATTGTAATTGCAAGGAATACGAACCTGGCTGATTCAACTGCATGCTTCCAAGCGTATACGTTTCATTGGAACAAATAGTCGTGTCGATTTGCAAATCATACACCGGATTGACAGTAATTGTTTTAACCGCAGTATCGCTGTTACATCCATTATACGTCAGAAAAACAGAATAATCACCGCTGTTCACCGAAGATATGGCAGGAATCAAGGTATCGAACGCATTTCCTACAAAGCCATTTGGACCTGTCCATGAACATACCGCCGTTGAAAGAGTATCAATGTGTAAGAACAAAGTATCACCCGAGCAAAGTGGCATATTGTATTGAATATTCGGCATCGGTACCTGCGCAGGTTGACCAATTAATGTGTCTTTTGTAACGACACAGCCTTCTGTTGTTTTGATGTAAACGGTGTAATTTCCTGCTGTCAAATTTGAAAAAGAAGAACTAGTTCCATAGTTTGTTCCTGACAACGAATACGTTAAACCATTACCAACTGCCGTCACTCCCATGGATGCATCGGCAAAACCAAAACAAGAAGCGTCTGTAATTTGTAAAGATTGAATTTGGGGAACGAGTAATGCACTTGCTTCTGTGTCAAAAGTTGGAGAACCTTGTGCAACGCCATCAAAAGTCGCATTTCCTTGTAAATTAACATAGGAATTATCCATTTTGTAATATCCCAATAAACCCGGTTGAGTGGTTGGATTGGCAAGATTATTCATGTTGTTCATGATTTCCTGCTGTGTTCGCGCCACATTCCAAATACGAACCTCATCGATGTTTCCTCTGAAATGCTCAATATTTACATTACTGGATTGCGTCCCAATGGCTGTAATCAAGTTGTTTTGTACAATTGTACCCGTTTGCGCACTGTCTGCGACTAAACACCCATTGATGTAAAGCTTGATGCGCGCACCATCATACGTAGCAGCAATATGATACCAAGTATTCAGAGCAATCGGAATGGGATTCATAACTGCTTTCCAACCATTCGTTGTTGTAATTTGAAAATTCGTTGGACGCAATAAATAATTCACATTAGAAGGATCCGTGTGCTTTGAAACCAAGTTCATATTGCTAACAGCAGGTCTTCTGAACATGGCTTCAACTGTTATTTGTGAACCTGATACATCCAAGTCACCAACAGCGACCCAACGACCACCTGCGCCAACTGTACTTAACGAGTTTTGTGCAAAAAATCCAGATTGAAATCCAATAAAAATCAATGCAAGTTGAAACTTGAAGAGGGAGAGTAAAATCTTATGCATAATTAGCGTTCGGTTGTATGACCTATTTAGTGTTCAAATAGTTGCTTTACAGGCGAATTAAATGAATAAATTTTCTTAATGCAACACATGGATAAAGCCTTGTTTCACTTTATCGTCTCCATAAATCAATTTGTAAAAGTAAACGCCGTCTTCGACATCTTTGCCATCGTTTGTTTTTCCAGCAAAAGGTGCTTGACTAAAGTTGTGGTTAAAAACTAAATTTCCCCAACGATTGTAAATGAACAATTCAAATTCAAAACACGTGTGATAATGCCCCTGAATATCCAAAGAGTCATTAATACCATCTCCATTTGGCGTTATGACATTCGGGAAATCAAAATCTTCAAAACTAAAAATGTTCAAAATATCCACAAACACAGAACCGACAGGCGATGTACATCCGTTAACGGTTACCGTTGCGTTGAAGTTTCCAATATGTTGCGGGTATGCTGCAAATCCTATACTTTGTTGCGTTGATGTAAAATTGTCTGGGCCTGTCCATGAAAACGTACCATTGGCAACATCTGCAGCATTCAACGACAAATCATCACCCGGACAAGTTAAAGGTGCATTAGTAGTAATTACAGGCGCAGCAGGAATTGGATACACCGTTAAATTCAAGGTAATCGTTGAATCGCAACCATTTGCAGCAGTCGTAGTTAATGTATAAGTCCCTGTACTTGTGTAAGTTTGACCTAAAATACCATTGTCATAAACACCTGGTGTTGTATTATTACCTATACCTAAAGATCCAGTTATCCCATAAGTTCTTGACATAGATTGTTTTGTTCTTGAAAAACCTGTGGTTGCAGTATTATTT
>CAZHPL010000047.1:0-2494 GCA_964534495.1 uncultured Lishizhenia sp. | reverse complement strand
GAAGAGAGGCCTGTAGGAGGCTTGAAGAATAACGGTTTGAAAGATAGATTCAATGTAACGATGGAATCACAGCCATTTGCATTTTGAATGGTTTGGGAATACGTTCCAGCATTCGACAGCGAAAGACCCAGAAAATTGTAGGAATCACCGGGACAAATCTGAACGTTTAAAGTGGACGTTAAAGGTGGAGCAACGGTCAAATTCAACACTACTAAAGAATCACAACCCGTTGGCGTTTGCAGTGGCATTTGATACACGCCTGTTGTTGTAAGTGTTTGATTGTTAAAAAAGTAAGAACTTCCTTGGCAAATTGTCATATCAATCACATTTGGAACAAGCGGATTCTCCACTAAATTCAAGGTAATGATGGAATCACAACCGTTAACGCCCGTTGTAGTCAACTGATAGGTTCCTGTATTTGTAAACGTTTGTCCTAAAAGGGTGTACGAGCCACCATGACAAATATTTTGATTGATTGTACTGTAATTAAAAGGCTTCACGGTTACCAAAACCGTATCGTAAACCGGGCAAGAAGACGGGTTGGATGCCAAGGTTGTCTGAACGACATATTGTTGGACGGAATTACTTGTTCCAGGATTGGATAAAGTCACCGAAGGATTGGAAATATTCGTAGCGCTTAAACCTGTTGTTGGGGTCCAGTTGTATACGTAATTCGTGTTATTAGCCACGCCAATTTGACCCGTTCCGTTATTACAAATTGAAATATCTGGACCTGCATTTGAAACTGCGATATCCGCATAAATACGCGCATTTTTAATTGAATGTCTGTCGTTTGAGCCACCTGTACTTGCGGTGAATCCCATGTAACCCACAAATGAAACCGTGTAGCTTGTCGTCAGCCACAACGTATTATTCACCGTAACAGAAATTGTTCCGTTGGAATAACTGATGACTGCGTGGTTATAGGAATTGGAGCGAATAAAATTGAGGTTTCCACCGGAATTATTGACTTTAACAATTCCTGTTGCGCACTCATTGTAGCCTGTTCCGTTATATATTTGAATTTCAGGATTGGAACCACAACCATTATCGTAGGTATCAAAAATAACTTTTATTCCATTAGCGCTTGCCGGAATCCCAACTCCACCACCTGATACAAAACCTGTGGGAGGAACATCCAAGAAACAAAAGGCTAATCCATCAGCGCCATCGCCATCATTGATGCGAAAATAAAAATCCACTGTCCACTGCAAGCACGTTGCCAAATCTATTGATTGGTTGAAAAATGCTCCACCACTTGATCCATCTGAATTCGGTGTTAAAATCAATTCATCAGCATTGGAATCACCATCTCCACCTGTGTCGCCCGTTGTGGCAGCACCAGTCAAATTCCAGCCCGTTGTATTCATGGTTGGTGAACCTGTCAACTGAGCAAATGTTAGGGTTTGTGCTTTCAAAGCATTTGTAAACAATGAAACCAAAAACGCAACTAAAATCGTATTCTTCATCTTTTAATTTATTCGTTGATAAACCAGCCTTTTACCTTAAATTGCTAGAGGTATTCTGCTAATTCCATCCATCTTTCTGTCATTTTTTCTATCGCTGCTACCACCTCTCCCAATTTCTGACCCAAATCGATTAATTCTTGATTACTACAACTTCCTGACGATATTTGTTCGCTTAGCGTTGCTTTTTCAAGTTCCAATCGTTCCATGTCTTTTTCCAGGTTTTCGAACTCAGCCTTTTCTTTAAATGTGAGTTTTCTTTTTGTCTCAACAGATTCTATAACTGCTTCTTGCGCTTGTTTTTTTGATTCTGCTGCTTTTTCTTCTCGCTTGGTTTCTTGTTGATTTTTTCTGAAATCGGTATAATTCCCAACGATATCTTTCAATTTCCCTTGACCTTCAAACACAAACAAATGATCCACCATTTTATCCATGAAATAGCGGTCGTGAGAAACAACAATCAAGCATCCTTGAAAATTGCGTAAATATTCCTCCAACACTGACATCGCGAAAATATCCAAGTCGTTCGTAGGCTCATCCAAAATTAAGAAATTGGGGTTACTCATCAAAACGCGCAATAATTTCAAGCGACGTTTTTCACCTCCACTCAACTTATGGACAAAATTGTAATGCATGTCACGCGGGAACAGGAAACGTTCTAACAATTGAGCTGCAGAAAGTTGCTTTCCTTTTTCTAATGGAATGTATTCCGCTACTTCTTTCACAACATCAATTACTTTGAAATCGTCGTCCACTTTAATTAAATCTTGGCTGTAATAACCAAAAACGACCGTGTCACCAATAACGATTTTACCTTTATCAACCTCTTCTTGACCAACTAACATTTTGAGGAAAGTAGTTTTTCCAGTTCCATTATTTCCTACAATTCCCAAGCGTTCTTGGCGTTGCACATTGTATGAAAAATCGTTCAAAATGACTTTGTCGCCATAGGACTTCCCTACTTTGTGAAACTCAACTATTTTTGAACCAAGGCGCTCCATTTTCACTGGCAAGTCCAATTCATCTTC
>CAZHPL010000046.1:12108-15558 GCA_964534495.1 uncultured Lishizhenia sp. | reverse complement strand
TTTAATGTGATAGGCATCGCCTTTTTCGGTGTGTAATCTGGTCTCAACACGTGGAAATGATTTGATAGCATCCAAATACATGTCTAATTCGTAGTTCAAACAGCATTTTAATTTCCCGCACTGACCAGCCAATTTTTGTGGATTGAGCGATAATTGCTGATAACGAGCTGCAGAAGTTGAAACAGAACGAAAATCGGTTAACCAAGTAGAGCAACACAATTCACGTCCGCATGAACCAATTCCACCCAAACGAGACGATTCTTGACGAGACCCAATTTGACGCATTTCAATACGTACTTTAAATTCGTCGGCCATATCTTTAATCAACTGACGAAAATCAACTCTTCCTTCAGCTGTGTAATAGAATGTTGCTTTGGTTAAATCTGCTTGGTATTCAACATCTGAGATTTTCATTTCCAAGTTTAAATTCATCGCCAAAGTTCTGGATTTGTACATTAAATCGCGTTCCAACGAACGACCTTTAATCCACTTATCCATTTCGTCTTGATTGGCGATGCGCAAAATTTTCTTAGCATCTTGCGACTTCAAATTAGGTGCTTTTTTGGCTACTTGAATACGCGCTAATTCTCCCGTAACAGAAACCAATCCAATATCATAACCCGGGCTAACATCCACAACTACAACGTCACCTACATGTAGCGGCAAGTTGTTAGCGTTTCGATAAAATGCTTTTCGGGAATTTTTAAAACGAACTTCTACTAAATCAAATGCTTGTTGACCAGCTGGCATAGCAATATTTCCAAGCCAATCATATACCTCGAGTTTATTGCAACCGCCTGAGCTACAAGTACCATTGTTTTTACATCCTCTTGGAGTTCCTCCTCCGCTACTGCATGACGCACAACCCATTTAAATTTCTTTTAGTGGTTAAAGTTAGCAAAAAATGAACAAACGAAATTTAGGCAACGTGAATGTAACGCATTGCCTGAAAACAAAGCTGAGTAAAAAGTACACGTGCATTTGCATTTCGGTCGATGTGGTAATAGCCTTCGTCAAAAGTTTGCATGAATTCCCGAATGTTATTACCCGTAATGAATGGAGCGAAATTTTTCAAAAACGCACTTTCCTCAGTCGAAACGCGCATCATTTCAGGACCTAAGTAATTGCCAATCAACGACTGTCGAAACATGTGTAAGGAATACACCATGAATAATTTTTGACTTTCTTTTCCAAGCGTACCCATTTCATCAGCCCAATCCATCATGCCCAACACGTCTTTTTTATAACTTGTTCGCATCATTTTGATGAATTGTTCGCGGTAAACTTCCTTGCGTTCGTCTGCATTGATGAGTTCGAGTGCTTTTAAGAAATCTCCCTCCGCAAAGGCAGCAATTGATTCTGCATGGGTCGCATCGATTTGCATATTTGTCCTCAAAAATTGCGTCAAATCCTCTGTATCAATTTTCGGTATGCGCAATAATTGCGTGCGAGATCGAATGGTAATGAGCAGTTTTTCAGGATTTTCAGCAATTAAGAAAAACAAGGTGGATGGAGGTGGTTCTTCTAAAATTTTCAGCAGTTTATTCGCACAATCTGCATTCATTTCTTCCGCCATCCAAATAATCATGATTTTCAACCCACCTTCATACGATTTAAGGCTCAGTTTACGTACAATTTCTTTGCTTTCTTCGGATCCGATGATTGGTTTTCGTTCTTTATCATCTATTCTCAATGTCCAGTCGTGTAGATTAAAATACGCTGTTTCTTTGATTTGAGCACGCCAATCTTTTAAGAAAAAATCACTGACGGGACTCAATTTTTGTACAACCGGAAAAACGAAATGTAAATCGGGGTGTTGCAGGTCTTCTACTTTTTTACAAGCAGGACATTCACCGCAGCTATCGCTGTCATTTTTTTGTTCACAAAATAAATATTGTGCAAAAGCCAAAGCCAGAGGGAGTGATCCAAATCCACTTTTTCCACTGAAAAGTTGCGCATGGCTAATTTTCATGGATTGCGCCTCACGAATGAGATTCGCCTTCAAGTGTTTTTGCCCTATGACGTTTTTGAATTGCACGGTCAAATTTAGTTGAAATTACCTGAATAACGTCGCATCACCGTATGGAGCAGATTATTTTTTTTGCTAACTATACTTCTCTATGGTAGAAATGTAATTTGTTTTTACTCCAAGCCTTTAATCACAACGGCAATTTCTCCACGCGGTTCCGTGGTCTTAAAATAGGAAAGTACTTCTGAAAGACTACCTCGGTGATACGTTTCGTAAAACTTCGAGATTTCCCGTACGACACAAATGTTTCGTTCAGCTTCGAAAATTTCGGACATCTGTTCCAATAACTTCAAAAGACGATGTGGAGATTCATAAAGTACAACTGTACGTGTTTCTTGTGCGAGTTCTTTTAAACGTGTCTGTCTTCCTTTTTTGTGAGGTAAAAAACCTTCATAAACAAATTTGTCGCATGGAAAACCGCTAGCAACTAATGCCGGAACAAAGGCTGTTGGGCCTGGCAAGCATTCGACTTGAATGTTACGCTCAATTGCTCCGCGAACTAATAAAAATCCTGGATCTGAAATACCAGGCGTGCCTGCGTCCGATACCAAAACTGCATTTTCAGCTTGTTCAATTGCATCCAAACATTTTTCAAGCATTTTATGCTCGTTGTGGGCATGAAACGGAATGATTTTCTTTTGAATCTCGAAGTGGTCCAATAATTTTTTAGTGACACGCGTGTCTTCTGCATAAATGAAATCACATTCACGTAAAATGCGAAGGGAACGTAGGGTAATATCTTCAAGATTGCCAATCGGCGTTGGTACAAGTGTGAGTTTTGCCATTATCGGGTAAGTACAACGTAATCGTTTAATAAGGTTTCCATGAATTGAATGCGTTCTTTTGGTGTTTCTTCTAAACCAATTTTAGCAGCACATTCATCCGCGATTTTTATTAAAAGTTCATCAATTTTTTTGCCTTTATGTAAACGTCTGTGTTGCAAACAGTTCTTAAGGTAAATCATATCTTCATCGGTGAATTTCACCACGCCAGGATAAGTAGGTGTGAAATTTTCATTTGTTTTTATGCGAAGCACATCTGCTAAATTGTATTGAACAGAAGATTTGTTTTTGACAATAATAGTGCCTGCCATTGCGTCGCCAATTCGTTGGTTGTGAACCGATAAACCAGTAATGAACGTATCAATTACATTCCAAAAAGGAATAAAAAACACAAAAAAATTGGTCGAAATCCAAAGGAAATCACCGCGAAAAAGCCAGCGAACCATAATTTCTTTCATGCCAGGTCGTTCACCATTTATCTTTAAGACGCGAATACCTACAATCATTTTCCCTAGTGTCTGCCCCGCTGTAAAATACTCCATCAAAGGTTGATATAGCATCCAAGGTAGTTTTATAAGCAATAGCAACAAAAACAAGGTTAAGTCACTGTTTTCAAATAAACTGAGGCCAATCGACATC
>CAZHPL010000046.1:10777-12098 GCA_964534495.1 uncultured Lishizhenia sp. | reverse complement strand
AAAATAGTGTCTAAAGCATAGGCTGCAATACGTAAAAATACCGAAGCAATTTCGAATTCGATTTGAACGTGTTGTGCAGATGTGAAACTTACTTTTGACATATCAGGCGAATACAGCTTTTACTACCTCTTCAATTTTTGTGCAAGATATAATTTCTATTTTGAATTTTCGTTGGTCAATACCTTTTGTGTAGCCTGAAACAATAATTGTAGAATACCCCAGTTTTTCTGATTCGCTAATGCGTTGCTCTATTCGGTTAACAGGTCTTATTTCACCCGAAAGCCCAATTTCAGCAGCAAAAACAAAGTTTTTTTGTATGGCTAAATCTGCATTTGAAGACAAAACGGCCATTGCCACAGCTAAGTCAATAGCAGGATCATCGACTTTTATGCCACCTGCAATATTTAAGAAAACGTCTTTTGCTCCCAGTTTGAATCCACAGCGTTTTTCAAGAACCGCCAAAAGCATGTTCAAGCGTTTCACATCGAATCCAGTTGAAGAACGTTGGGGTGTTCCATAAGCCGCTGTGCTCACCAAAGCCTGAACTTCCACCATTAAAGGACGCAAACCTTCAATTGTTGAAGCGATGGCGATACCACTCAATTGCTTGTCGGAATTGGTAATTAGAATTTCCGATGGATTTTCAACAGGTCGTAAACCTGAACCAAACATTTCATAAATTCCAAGTTCATTTGTCGAACCAAAACGATTTTTCACCGTACGAAGTAAGCGGTATATATGGTTGCGGTCTCCTTCGAATTGAAGCACGACGTCAACCATGTGTTCCAAAACTTTTGGTCCTGCAATTGAACCATCTTTGGTAATGTGCCCTATTAGAAATACAGGAATACCTGTTTGTTTGGCAAAACGCAGTAACTGTGCGGTACATTCACGCACTTGTGAAATACTTCCGGGTGAACTTTCCACATTTACAGAAAACAAGGTTTGAATCGAATCAATAATGATGACTTGAGGCTTGATTTCATTAGCGTGTAAAAGTATATTTTGAAGGTTGGTTTCGGTCAATAAAAAACAGTGTTCGTTTGTCAATCCAATTCGATCAGAGCGCATCCGAATTTGACGATCACTTTCCTCACCTGAAACATAAAGAGTGCGCAGTTTGTCCGCAATGGCCAATTGAAGCATCAATGTAGATTTTCCAATACCTGGGTCACCTCCCAATAGAATTAAAGAACCTGGAACTAAACCACCACCCAAAACACGTTGTAGTTCATTATCTCTAAGTGGGTAACGTTCTTCTTCGTCTTTTTTGACACTTTGAATTAACTGCGGTTTTGCATTGAACGTTTCACCTGAAAAG
>CAZHPL010000046.1:0-10767 GCA_964534495.1 uncultured Lishizhenia sp. | reverse complement strand
ACAATCTAATATGCTCAGGAGAAAATAAAACTGAAAAGGCAACAATATTCTTCGGGGATTTATCGACTAATTCCTCAACGAACGTATTCCATTCGCTACAACTAGGACATTTACCTAACCATTTCGGAGTTTCGTAGCCACAGTTTTGACAGAAAAAAGCTGTTTTATTTTTTGCCATAGCGACCTTTGTGTAAAATATACCCCACCTTCATATTGAAACCGAAATGCAATTTGACCATTTTAATAGGTTCTACAATTCCGTATTGTAAACTTTTGTTGAAATTAAAACCAGCGTTGAATGAGAAATCCATAAAAAACCGTTCATCGAAGTAAGTGTGATAACCAATTCCAAAGCGCGGAATAAAAACTTGGTCATATTCCTTAAAAACAGTATTCCCTCCATCTAAAATGAATTTCTTGCGGTACAAGCGGTATTTAGCTTCCCATAGAAAATAAATATCTGCACCCATTCTACGAGGATAATAGCGCATATTAAAATCGCCAGCAGGACCAATGACTACTTTTCGGGCTTGTACTTGTTGTACTTCATTCAGAAAGTTTTTGATATAGTTATCCGTTAACATTCCGACACCGACTTCAAAACTTATTTTTTTGGAAAGAGAACGTTCATAAAAAGCGGCAAATTCACCCACAAATATGGGCGAAACCCCAAATTTGACATTATCCATGTTTTTGGGTGGCATTTTTACTTGGCTAAAAAAAGGAAATGAAAATAAAGACAAGCAGATGAAAAACAGCCACTTCACTATAAAATCCTTCACTTCTTTTTTCATCATAAGGTACATTGCAAAGTAAAGTTAAAAATTAAATGAAAGGATACCAACGTTTCAACGTGGAAAAAAAAAATTCAATAATTTGTTTGCAGCCTTTCATACAAATTCAAAAAATATAATTTTGCCAAAGAAAATATGAAGTAGTATGTCGAAGAGAAGAGCCATTATTAGTTATGATAAACTTACTATTGAGCAGAAGAAGCAAATCTTAAAAGATTTTCCGGATGGGTATATTAATCATTTAACAACGATTAAAACCCCAACAGGAGAAGTTTTAGATGCGCTAATTTGGGATACAGAGGAAGTGGTTTATCTTGTTAAAATCAATAAAATTATGCCGAAGGCAAAACCAGTGGTTGATGACGATGAGGATGATTTTGAAGATGATTTCGACAAGGTGCCAGGCATGAAAGACGACGACATGGACGATGATACTGATGATTCAGACGACGATGACGACTATGACAAGCCAGAAGATGATGCTGATGACGACGATGAAGAATAGTTGTTTGGAATAAATACATTTATTAGTTTACAAACCGTCAGACCTATTTGGCTTGGCGGTTTTTTTGTGCAAAAGATGTAACTTAACCATCATCTAATTCCCTTTATCTAGTTTACTTTTCCTATTTTTGAAAGTACTATTCAATTATGACTAACCAAAAATCTTTTTTAACGATTCCGCCTTCTCCGACCATTGACAAAGTGGGCGTTGAAGAACGCGTGGCTCGTTTTCAAACACGAAGTATTAAAAACGAGACCAAATCTCAAGGTCTTCGAAAAGTGCTAAATATGATTGATTTGACAACTTTGGAAGGGAAAGATACGCCCGGAAAGGTTCGTCAAATGTGTTATAAAGCGCACCATCTACACGATACTTTACCCGATTTACCAACTGTTGCTGCCGTTTGCGTTTATCCTTCAATGGTGGCACTTGCGAAAAGTGAATTAAAAGGCATCAACGTAAATGTGGCTTCCGTTTCAACGGCATTTCCTTCAGGACAAGCGCCTTTGGAAGTTAAGTTGGCGGATACAAAATTTGCAGTTGAGAGTGGCGCAGACGAAATAGACATGGTGATTTCACGTGGTAAATTCCTTGCTGGTGAACATAGCTTTGTTTTTGATGAAATTGCTGCGATAAAAGAAGCTTGTGGTAAGGCGCGTTTGAAGGTGATTTTGGAAACGGGTGAATTGGTTACACTCGATAACGTGCGAAGAGCAAGTGATATCGCGATTTATGCGGGCGCTGATTTTATCAAAACATCAACTGGGAAAATTCAGCCTGCCGCAACCATGCAAGTTACCTATACGATGTTAATGGCCATTCGAGATTACTTCGACGAAACTGGAATCATGATTGGAATGAAACCAGCAGGTGGAATTTCAACGGCTAAATTGGCTTTACACAACTTAGTGATGGTGAAAGAAATTTTGGGTGAAGCTTGGTTGACCAACGAATGGTTTCGCTTTGGAGCAAGTAGTTTAGCAAACGATGTCCTCATGCAAATAATGAAAACAGAAACAGGGATTTATCAATCTTCGGATTATTTTTCAATTGATTAATCATGACAGCAGAAAATAAAAATTGGGAATACGATCCATCGCCAGAAAGCACAGGACATATTCGCTTGAAAAAACAATACGATTTATTCATTGATGGAAAATGGGTGAAACCAAATTCAGGAAAATATTTTGCTTCCACTAATCCCGCAACGGAAGAAGTTTTGGCAGAAGTGGCACATGCAAACGAAAAGGACGTGGATTTAGCGGTGAAAGCCGCACGAAAAGCATATACTGAAGTTTGGTCTAAAATGCCAGGTTCTGAGCGTGCGAAATACATCTACAGAATTGCACGTTTGATGCAAGAAAGAGCACGTGAATTTGCTGTTATTGAAACGTTGGATGGCGGAAAACCGATTCGTGAATCACGAGACGTAGATGTTCCCTTAGCTTGCAACCATTTCTTTTATTATGCTGGTTGGACTGATAAATTGGAATATGCTTTCCCTAATCGAAAAGTGGAATCTTTGGGTGTTGCAGGGCAAATCATTCCTTGGAATTTTGCCTTATTGATGGCAGCTTGGAAAATTGCTCCGGCTTTAGCTACTGGAAATACGGTGGTTTTAAAACCTGCTGAAACGACAAGTTTAACCGCCTTGAAATTGGCAGAAATCATTGAAGAATCTGGACTTCCGCCAGGTGTGGTGAACATAATTACAGGGCATGGTGATACGGGAGCAGCCATTGTGAATCATGCGGATATAGATAAAATTGCCTTTACGGGCTCAACAGCTGTTGGGAAAATTATTCAAAAGGCAATAGCGGGAACCAACAAGAAAGCAACCTTGGAATTGGGAGGGAAATCAGCGAATATTATTTTCGAAGATGCTCCAATAGACGAAGCAGTGGAAGGAATCATCAATGGGATTTTCTTTAATCAAGGCCATGTTTGTTGTGCTGGTTCGCGTCTGTTTGTTCAAGAAGGAATAGCCGATAAAGTGATTCGCAAGTTGAAACACCGCATGGATAGTTTGTATGTAGGAAATCCCTTGGATAAAAACACGGACATTGGTGCAATCAACTCGAAAGAGCAGTTGCAAACCGTTACTAAATACATTGAAATAGGGAAGAAGGAAGGTGCAGAAATGTATCAACCTGCTTGTACTTTGCCAAAAAAAGGCTTTTTCTGTGCTCCGACGTTGTTTATGAATGTTGCGCAATCATCGGTTATTGTTCAAGAAGAAATTTTTGGACCTGTATTGACGATTCAAACATTTCGAACGGTTGATGAGGTGATTCAAAAAGCAAATAACACGCCTTATGGTTTAGCCGCTGGCGTTTGGACAGACAAAGGTTCACGGATATTTAATTTAACAACTAAATTAAAAGCTGGAGTTGTTTGGGCAAATACCTATAACAAGTTCGATCCTGTTTCACCCTTTGGTGGATATAAGGAGAGTGGATTTGGTCGTGAAGGTGGCGTGCACGGATTGAGTTCTTATGTCAAATTGGGCTAGTTAAATTGTGAATTTAAAATTGAAAATGGTAAACAAGATTCTTTGATGAAAGTCTTTTTTTTCGCTAACTTAAAGTGAAAATGATGATATGTATCCAAAAGAAATCAAGGAAAGAACCTTTCAATTTGCTTTACAAGTGTTACTTTTTTGCAAGAAAATGAGAAATGAAGATAAAATTGTATTAAATCAACTTTCAAGGTCTGCAACTTCTGTTGGAGCGAATGTTCGCGAAGCAAGAAATGCAGCTAGCAAGAAGGATTTTGTACATAAATTGACAATAGCTCAAAAAGAATGTGACGAAAGCTTGTATTGGCTTGAATTAAGTGAATTATATTTTGAATTAAACATTAATGAAATAATTGAATTGAAAAAAGAGGCAAAGGAAATTTTATTGGTTTTAAGTTCCATAATTTTGAACACCAAAAAAAGCATGAATTGCTAACTTTTCAATTTTCAATTTTAACTTTTCAATTAGTATGCGTTTGGAAATTCTTAAAACTTATAAAATCTACATCGGAGGACAGTTTCCGAGAACAGAGTCCGGAAGATATTACACGCCTTTAGATAAAAAAGGTCAACCATTGGCAAATGTCTGCTTGTCGTCAAGAAAGGATGTGCGTAATGCTGTTGTGGCAGCACGTAAAGCATTTGGTTCATGGTCAGAACGGTCAGCATTTAATAGAGGTCAGATTTTGTACCGTATTGCAGAAATGTTGGAAGGTCGTCGTTTGCAATTTGTGGATGAATTGATGAAACAAGGGTTGACTAAAATTACTGCTGAAAAAGAAGTTGATGCGAGTATTGACCGAATTGTATATTATGCAGGTTGGTGTGATAAATACAATCAAATCATCAGTTCGGTAAACCCTGTGAGTTCATCCCATTTCAATTTTTCAAGTTGTGAACCAATGGGTGTTGTAGGTGTTTTAGCGGACGAAAGCACATCACTTTTAGGATTGGTTTCTATGTTAATGCCAGTGATTTGTGGTGGAAACACAGCCGTTGTAATTGCTTCTGAAAAGTTGCCTTTATGTGCAGTTACATTTGCCGAGGTATTGAATTCTTCAGATGTACCAGGTGGTGTTGTTAATATTTTGACGGGTGAATGGAAAGAAATGTACCCGACTTTAGCTTCACACATGGATGTGAATGCCTTGGTTTATTCGGATGTGTCGCAGGATATGAAAAAAGCTTTACAATTAGCTGGCGTAGACAATCTGAAACGCATCATCGATTTTTCTTCGGATTGGAAAAAAGCAGATGCACAAGGTTTGCATTTTGTTGGTGATTTGCAGGAAATAAAAACAACTTGGCACCCAATTGAAAACGTTGGAGGAGCGACAAGTAATTATTAAATTTTCGAATAGGTAGAAATACTTGTTTTATAACTATTGAGTATAACGAACTATAAATATTTCTATATTTAGGTCTAATCTATAAAACCTCAAATATGAAAAAGTTAAGTTTACTTTTAGTTGCAGCATTATCTGCAACATTTATTTTGGACTCATGTTCTGTTCAAAAACGTTATCATAGAACAGGGTTCAATGTGAATTGGAATCATACTTCCGTTCGCATGAAAAAAGACAAACATCCGTCAGCGTCAGAAGAATTAGTAAATGAAGAAGTTTTGGCAGTAGAAAAAGTGGCTGTTAAAACAAACGAAAATATAGTTTCAAACTACACGTATGTTCAAGAAAACACCACTGCTTCCGTAAATGATGAGGTGGTTGTTGCAAATACAGATTCTAGAATAGATGAAGTAAGTCTTGACAACTCAAACGAAAAAACAGAAGTAAATGTGAAAACTTCTACCTTAGAAGTAAAAATCGAAAAGACGAAAAGAAATTCGGTTTCAATTCAAAATAAATTAGAAAGTAAAAAACTCAGCCATACTAAAAAAGGTAGTGATGTACCATTTGTGCTTTTAGTAATCTTATGTTTTATTATACCACCTGTTGCTGTAGGATTAGCAACTGATTGGGACTTGACTCCTGTGTTATGGAATATCGTTTGGTGTGTTATTTGTGGTGTTCCTGGAATCATACATGCGTTAATTCATGTCACTAGAAACAGATAACAAGACTATTCTTTCGCTTTATTTAAGTGGTTTGGTGAGCATTCCAATAATCTTGGTAAGCTTGCCAGCCACTTTTTTTGATCATGGGAAATCCCTTTGCCTTTCCGTTTTGCTTTTGAACAAAGAATGTCCTGGCTGCGGTATGACACGAGCTTGTCAACATGCTATTCATTTTCAATTTGAGAGTGCATGGGGATTCAATAAATTAGTGCTTATTATTCTACCAGTTTTAGTATTTATTTGGTTCCGAGAAGTGATAAGAGTTACTCGAAAGCTAAGGAAAATTAAAGCAAGTTAATGCTGTTTATTTTAAACTAAAAAAGCCTCGAGAATGTGTTCCCGAGGCTTTTCTTTTTGATAGCAATTAATTAGTTTGCTTTCTTAGCAGCACAGCAAGATTTTTGCTCACCGTGAGAAGAGCAGCAAGCTCCTTTTTTCTTTTTCTTTTTCTTTTTGTCGTCATCTTTTTTAACAACAACAGTGTGGTTTGATGCAGCGAAAGCAGTTCCAACCATGTTTCCTGCAAATGCAGTAAGAGCGAATGCTAAAAATAATTTTTTCATAGTGATGATTTTTTAGTAAAGTTAAACAATTATTCAAATCTTCCCAAGCGTGTTAATTTTCCTTGGACAATATCTCCGACTTTCACATCAATCTTTGTGCCGATAGGTAAAAACACATCTATACGTGAACCAAATTTAATAAATCCAAATTCATCTGCAGCGTTAACTTGCGCTCCTTCCTTGGCGTAGTAACAGATTCGGCGGGCAACGGCTCCTGCAATTTGACGAAATAAAACTTCTTTTCCATTAGCATGTTCTACAACAATCGTCGAACGTTCATTGTCTGTACTGCTTTTAGGATGCCATGCTACCAAGAAAAGTCCAGCATGATATTTAACGTATTTTACCAATCCGGCAACAGGGTAAAAGTTCGCATGTACATTCAAGGGTGACATAAAAATGGAAATCTGAATGCGTTTGTCTTTGAAGTACTCGTTTTCAGTAGTTTCTTCCACTACCACAATTTTACCATCTGCAGGACAAACAATATCCTTGCTTCCATAAGGTGAAACTCTATTTGGTACTCTGAAAAATTGAACCACCAACCCAAGGAAAGTGACCAATACAAGTTCAATGAATATGAACAGCCATAGCCAATCTACTTTTTGAAATAACCAATAATTTAAACCACTCAAAAAGGCAGTTATTGCCAAAGTGGTCAACATTATACCATAACCTTCTCTGTGTAATTTCATGCTAAAACAGAATAAATATGTGTCCAACAATAGAAAAATGGAACAGCAAACAAAACAGCATCGAATCTGTCAAGTATACCTCCATGACCCGGAAGTATGTTTCCTGAGTCTTTTATATTCAAACTTCTTTTAAATAAAGATTCAAGTAAATCTCCGTAAATCGAACAAGGAGCAATGATGACTGCCGACACCATCCAAAATAAGGTTTCTCCTTGGTTAATATATGTTCCAATTAGAAAGCCTGCTAACAAGGTGAAAACAATACCACCAAAAGTACCTTCCCACGTTTTTTTTGGCGAAATTCGCTCGAAAAGTTTTGTTTTACCGAAAGCTCTTCCTGTGAAATAAGCAAATGTGTCGTTTGCCCAAATAAGAAAGAACATGCCTGCAACCAATGGTAATTTGGAATCATCGTGAACATTTAGTTCTATGCTCAAATAGAAAGGAATAACCAAATAAAACACGCCAAAAGCTGAAACAGCAATATTCAAAATCGGATCACTTTTCTTACGCCATAATTCAATGGCTGAAAACAAGAAAAACAAGGGAAAAGCGAATAAAAGTGAATTTACTCTCGGATGAAGGAATAAGTTTGCAATTAACAATCCGAATAATCCAATTCCGAGAATAAAACTAGGGATTACTGCTAATTGTATGCGTTCATCTTTTTGAAACAAACGTAAAAACTCCCATAAACCAAGCGCCATGAAAACAGAAAAAACAAGGGTTTGCGCCAAAGGATTCCACCAAATGGAACCAATAACTACAGTCGCAAAAAGAACTCCTGTAATACTGCGTTGAGCCAAATTTCCGAGAGGCATTTACTTTGTTTAGGCGTGCAAATGTAGCTTAAATAACCGAAGTTGTAAAAAGCTGTGTTTTGTCCCTATGCGTTGGGTTCAGTATCATCTGATGTTTCCGTACTATTCTCAGATGATTCTAATTGGCCTTCAATAACTGTGTTTGAAGAAGATACTTCTGTTGTTACAGGTTCTTCTAATTTTTCAATTATTTCAGCATTTTCTTTATCAGCCTCAACATCCCATTCGCGTTTTCCAAAAATAGTTTCCAAATCTTCTTTGAAAATCACTTCAGAAGTCAATAGTTTTTCCGCAAGTGCAGTTAACTTATCTTTATTGTCCGTTAAAATCTTGATTGCACGTGCATATTGAGATTCAATTAACTTACTAACTTCCTCATCAATGATTTTCGCAGTGTCTTCTGAATAAGGCTTTGTAAACATATCACGACCTTGTGAGTCATAGTAAGAAATGTTTCCAACTCGCTCGTTCAAACCATAAATAGAAACCATCGCATAGGCCTGTTTGGTTACTTTTTCCAAGTCACTCAAAGCACCTGTACTGATTTTCCCGAAGATTAATTGCTCTGCAGCACGTCCACCTAAAGCTGAACAAATTTGATCTAAAATCTGCTCTGTTGTTGTGATGCTTCTTTCTTCCGGTAAATACCAAGCGGCACCTAATGATTGCCCACGTGGCACGATGGTAACTTTCACCAAAGGATGCGCATATTGTAATAACCAAGAAATCGTTGCGTGACCTGCTTCGTGGAAAGCGATTGCTTTTTTCTCTTCTTTCGTAATGATTTTATTCTTTTTCTCTAAACCACCAACGATTCGGTCAACGGCATCCAAGAAATCTTGTTTTTCAACGGTTTTCTTATCTTTTCTTGCTGCAATTAAAGCGGCTTCGTTACATAAGTTGGCAATATCAGCTCCAGAGAATCCAGGTGTTTGTTTCGCCAAGAAATCAATATCCATTTCATTATCCAATTTAATGGGTTTTAAATGCACCATAAATATCTCTTTACGCTCGTTCAAATCGGGCATGTCTACATAAATCTGACGGTCAAAACGTCCCGCACGCATTAACGCACTATCCAAGACATCTGCACGGTTGGTAGCAGCAATGATAATAACGCCTGAATTGGTTACAAAACCGTCCATTTCTGTCAACAACTGATTCAATGTGTTTTCACGCTCATCGTTGGAGTTGAAACCATTGTTTTTGCCTCTTGCACGACCGATAGCATCAATTTCATCGATGAAAATAATCGAAGGTGATTTTTCTTTCGCTTGACGGAACAAATCACGAACACGCGAAGCACCAACACCCACAAACATTTCAACGAAATCTGAACCTGAAAGCGAGAAGAAAGGAACTTTTGCTTCACCAGCTACTGCTTTGGCAAGCAAGGTTTTTCCTGTTCCTGGAGGGCCTACTAATAACGCTCCTTTTGGGATTTTTGCTCCTAGTTCTGTATATTTTTTAGGATTTTTAAGGAACTCAACTATTTCAACTATTTCTTCTTTCGCTCCTTGTAAACCAGCTACATCCTTGAATGTAACATTTGTTGTCTTTCCTTTTTCATACACTTGCGCACGCGATTTACCGATATTGAAGATTTGGCCTCCGCCACCTCCGCCACCGCCAGACATACGACGCATCACGAAAATCCAAATTCCTAAAATCAACACCAATGGTAACAAATAACCCAAGATTTGAGCCAAGTAATTGACCTCATTTGTGTTCACGTAATTATGGTAACCATTTTCATCTAGTAATTTCTCAAAGTTGGAGTTATCACCAATGTTTTCTAGCTCAAAAGTTAGATTTTTGGCTTTATCTTCTGATAGTTTACTGATACTTTTGTTGATGTTACCCAATTCACCACTTTTAGCTTCTTTGATCAACTTCAAACCATCTCCTGTTAATTGAAATTCTGCTGTTTCACGGTTGATGATTTTTACATTTCGAACGCCATGATGTGTAAGCAATTCGCGAAAAGTTTCACGGTATTGAATTTTTGCCGAACTTCCTGAACTTAGGTACAAATTGAAGCCAATTAAAGCTGCTCCCAATGCCGCATAAATCCAATAGATGGAAAAAGGGCTTTTCTTTTTATCGTCTGACATCTTTATTAATTCTTATAGGTTTGGAATATCGGTTCTTTTAGCGTCTGCCCATAAATCTTCAATTTCGAAGAAACTACGCGCATCCTTGTAGAAAATGTGTCCAACCACGTTGATATAATCTAACAAAATCCACTCACTATTTGTTTTTCCTTCTACGTGCCAAGGCTTTTCTTTTAACGTTTTTCGTGTGTAACGTGTCACCGCGTTTGAAATTCCATCTACATGTGTACTTGAGTCTCCACTACAGATTACAAAGAAATCACACACTGCACTGTCTAAGTGACGTAAGTCTAGAACGACAATATCCTTAGCTTTATTTTCCTGCATCCCTTCAACAATTGCTTTTGCTAGCAATTCAGACTCGGATATACTTTTTGTTTTACGCATTCAATTTTTATATAAGACACAAATCTAATTGATAAATTTTAATTTTGAATCGACCACTCAAATCATCCAGTCGTATGAAATTGTTTTTTGGAAACCAAACTATTCATTTATCATCAGTAGATTCTACGAACAATTTTGCTGCCAAACTCCTAGCGGAAGGTCTTTGTGCGGATGGCGCGGTAATTATGGCAGACCATCAAACGGGTGGGAGAGGGCAGAGAGGAAATGTATGGCTTTCTGAATCAGGGAAAAACTTACTTTCGACCTTTGTCTGTAAACCTGACAATCTGTCGGTT
>CAZHPL010000045.1:0-15609 GCA_964534495.1 uncultured Lishizhenia sp. | reverse complement strand
CTGAATCGATATTACTATGGTTATACGGCGCAGGAATAGCATCTGGATGATAATCGTACAAACGTGGAACAAATGAACACATTACAAATCCAGCCGTTTCAAATGTTTGGTGAATAGGCGGTGGTAAATGCACACGACCTGTTATTGGTTCAAAATCATGAATAGAAAATGCATACGGATAATTGTAGCCATCCCAACCCACAATATTAAATGGATGATGCGCATACACGTAATCGTATAAAACGTCTTGTTTTTTAATGCGAATCAAGAAATCACCTTCTTGGTTGTGGGTTTCCAATTCATGCGGTGGACGAATATCGCGCTCACAAAAAGGTGAATGCTCTAATAATTGACCAAACCAATTTCGGTAACGTTTTGGCGTGTAAACAGGTGAAAAAGATTGTACAATGAACAAGCGATTATCGTCACTATCAAAATGCAATTGATAAATCATACCACGTGGAATCATCAGATAATCACCATAAGCGAAATCGATGTTCCCTAATTGTGTTTTTAATTTCCCACTTCCTCGGTGAATGAAAATCACTTCATCTGCATCCGCATTTTTGTAGAAGTAATCAGTCATTGAAGCGCTTGGGGCCGCAAGTTCGATGTAACAATCATTGTTCACCAAAACCGGAACACGACTTTCAATGTAATCCGCTGCTGGTTGAATTTCAAAACCTTGAAGCGAACGCATGGTCATGTTTTTGTCGATAGCAACTTCTGGTGCAATCTCTTTTTGACCTTTGATTTCTTTAACAACGGTTGGCGGTTGAATGTGATACATCAATGAAGACATACCGTCAAACCCCACTGTTCCAAACAATTGTTCGTGGTACAAAGAACCATCTTCTTGTCTGAAAACCGTGTGACGCTTGTGTGGAATTTTTCCTAATTTGTGATAAAATGGCATACTGAAATTTTTAAATGAATAGATTGAATATGAGTAATTTCGACACCAATCACTCTGGATTCCTTTTGAGTTTTTGTTTCTGTATTAAATGTATGTTGTGCCACATATTCAGACAAAAATAACGGAAGGGTAACTACAAAATAATGATTTTAATCAGTTTTATAAATTCAAGGGAAAAATGACAAAAAGTGTGTTTGAAGTAGCGATATTCCTTTAAATTTGTCGTTCAATCAATCAACAAATATGTCAAAAACCATTGTCATTGGAGCATGCGGACAAATTGGTACGGAACTCGTATTAGAACTTCGCAAAAGAAAAGGAAATGATTCGGTCATCGCAGCAGACGTTAAATCAGAATGCCCCGTTATTTTGCAAAATGGTCCTTATCAACAATTGGATGCTTTGGATGAAAATGGTGTTCGTTCGTTCATTATTGAAAACGAAATCCGTGAAGTGTATTTGTTAGCGGTATTATTGTCAGCAACTGCCGAAAAAAATCCTGATTTCGCTTGGAAACTAAACATGGAAGGATTGTTTACGATTTTGAATTTAGCAAAAGAAGGACATATTACTAAAATTTTCTGGCCAAGTTCAATTGCTGTTTTTGGGCCAACAACTCCATTTGATCAGACGCCACAAACCACGATTATGGAGCCAACAACTGTGTATGGAATTTCCAAACTTGCCGGCGAAAGATGGTGTGAATATTATTTCCAAAAACATAAGGTCGATGTTAGAAGTATTCGTTATCCGGGCTTGATTTCCTACAAAAGTTTACCGGGTGGCGGCACAACTGATTACGCAGTGGATATTTATTACAAGGCTAAGGCCGGTGAACATTTCAATTGTTTTTTAAGTGAAAATACGGCTCTTCCAATGATGTTTATGGAGGATGCTATTCGTGCAACAATTGAGTTGATGGAAGCACCAAAGGAAAATATTAAAGTACGTTCAGCCTATAATTTAGCTGGAATAAGTTTTACGCCACGCGAAATTGCCGCGAGCATTCAACGTTTTATTCCTGATTTCTCTATTGAATACAATCCTGATTTCAGACAAGCCATTGCTGATTCTTGGCCCAATTCTATCGACGATTCCAAAGCACAAAACGATTGGAATTGGAAACATCAATTTGATTTGAACGCCATGACAAAAGTGATGTTGGAAAACGTCAAAGTCGAAAAAGCTGTTCACTAAAACAACTATTTTAAGTTCTTGATGCTGAAAAAAGGTAGGGTTTCTTGCCTTTATTTTCATTTCACACGAATCACCCAACTTTTTTCAAAGTTGTAACCTTTGCTGCGTAAGCATTCGATGCATTAGAAATGTTAAATTTTCATTTTGTTTAACTTTTATTTTGTTTTCTTGAACAAATTGTGTTTAACTTTACATCACAAAAGATTAAACAAAAACTTTTTGTTATGTCAACATTAGAATTTACCGAAGCATTAGTTGGGTTAGAAAACAACCTTCAGTCATTTGCTATGAGTTTTACTCGCAACAGAGAAGACGCAAAGGATTTAACGCAAGAAACGTTGATGAAAGCTATTACGTACAGAACGTATTATACACCACAAACCAATTTCAAGGCGTGGGTTTTTACGATTATGCGAAATATCTTCATTAATCAATACCGTAGAAACGTTAAATCGAATACAATTTTCGATAATTCAAAAGAGTTTTATTTGTTATCAAACGCAGGTTCGGATATGCAAACTCCTTTGGATCGAATTGCTGAAAAAGATATTTTGAGTAAAATCGACCAGTTGACAGATGAATACAAAGAACCCTTTGAAATGCATTATAAAGGATTCAAATATAAAGAAATCGCTGACAAATTGAATATTCCAATTGGAACTGTAAAAAGTCGCATTTTCATAGCACGCAAAAAATTGATGGATCAACTTCCTGAATACCATTTCTCAGCAAACTAATGACAAAAAAAATTAACATACTGGGAGCAGGAATTTCGGGACTTTCCGCAGCTGCATTCTTAGCGAAAGAAGGTTACGACGTGACTATTCTTGAAAAAAACGCAACCATTGGCGGTCGTGCCAGACAATTCAGTACAGATGGATTTGTATTTGACATGGGGCCAAGTTGGTACTGGATGCCCGACGTATTCGAGCGTTTTTACAATCAATTTGGTCATACAACTTCCGACTTTTATGAGCTGAAACGTCTTGATCCTTCTTATCGTGTTTATTGGCCAGATCATTCCCATACAGATGTGCCTGCAAGCATGGAAGAATTAGAAGCTTGGTTCGAATCATTGGAACCGGGTAGCGCAAAAAATCTTCGCAAATTTCTTGCTGACGCTAAATACAAATACCAAGTTGGCATGCAAGATTTGGTCTTCAAACCAAGTTTAAGTTTACTCGAATTTGCAGATGCACGTGTATTGAAAGGTTTGTTCAACATGCATTTGCTTTCATCCTTTTCAAAATACATACGAGGCTATTTTAGTCACCCGAAAATTCTTTCCTTACTTGAATTTCCAGTTTTGTTTTTGGGTGCAATGCCAGAAGATACACCTGCTTTGTATTCATTGATGAATTATGCTGATTTGTCTTTAGGAACGTGGTATCCAATGGGAGGAATGTACAAATTCGTGGAGGCTTTTGAAAAAATTGCACTGGAACAAGGCGTGAAAATCAAAACCAATCATGAGGTGACAGGTTTCCGTTACATGCAAAACAAAACAACAAGTGCCATCACTGCTCATGGTGATTTTGATGCAGATATTTTCGTTTCTGGAGCTGATTATCAACATACGGACAAACAACTTTTAAACGGACACGCCAATTATTCTGATAAATATTGGGACAAGCGAACAATGGCTCCTTCATGTCTATTGTTCTATGTTGGCATCAATAAAAAAGTTAACAATTTGCAACACCACAATTTGTTCTTTGATGAAAGTTTAGCCGTTCATGGAAAAGAAATTTATAAAGATCCACAATGGCCAACTTCACCTTTGTTTTACTTAAGTGTGCCTTCCGTTACGGATAATAGTGTTGCACCTGAAGGTTGTGATAATCTATTCTTTTTAATTCCCGTTGCACCTGATTTAAAAGATGACGAAGAAACACGTGAAAAGTATTTTGATGTTCTTTTGGAACGACTTAAAAAGATAACTGGAAATGACATTCGTGACAACATCGTTTACAAGAAAAGTTTCAGTATATCAGACTTTAAAAACGATTACCACGCATTCAAAGGAAATGCCTACGGACTTGCCAATACGTTGCGCCAGACCGCTATTTTAAAACCAAGCTTAAAAAATAAAAACCTATCTAATTTCTACTACACAGGCCAATTAACGGTGCCTGGACCGGGAGTGCCACCTTCGATTATTTCAGGAGAAGTGGTAGCAAAACAAATTAGTAAAACTCATTCACTTTAAAACGAGACCATGAAACAGATTTTTGATCAAATCAGTCAAGAAATGAGTCAGTTAACGACTAAACGTTACAGCACATCATTTTCCTTGGGAATCAGTTTTTTGCACCGCGATATGCAGAAACCGATTTACGCCATTTATGGTTTTGTGCGCTTTGCCGATGAAATTGTAGATTCTTTTCACGGATTTGACAAGGCCAATTTATTAGCTGAGTTCAAAGTAGAAACCTACAAGGCAATTGCACAAGGAATTTCATTAAATCCCATTTTGAATTCGTTTCAATGGACCGTTAATAAATACAACATTCCTTTGGATTTAATTGAGACGTTTTTGCACTCAATGGAAATGGATTTAGAAAAACAAGAATACAGCCAACAATTGTATGAAGAATACATTCTTGGTTCAGCAGAAGTAGTTGGTTTGATGTGCTTGAAAATATTTGTGGAAGGCGACGAAAAAGAATACGAACGCCTTAAACCTTCAGCTATGAAATTAGGCTCAGCTTTTCAAAAAATCAATTTCTTACGTGATTTGAAAGCCGATTACCATGAATTAGGTCGCGTTTATTTTCCAGGAATTGAGATGCAAGAATTCAATGCGACGGTAAAAAAACAAATCGAAGCAGATATTGAGAAAGATTTTCAAGCGGGTTACGAAGGAATTATTCAATTGCCCAAAAAAGCAAGATTTGGTGTGTATATGGCTTATAAATATTACTTTAAGCTTTTCAAAAAAATTCGTTTGATGCCTGCTCAAAGTATTTTGCACGAACGAATTCGTATTCCAAATTACCGCAAATTCAGAATTTTGTTAACTTCATACCTGCGACACAACCTTAATCTTCTGTAATGCAAACAAACTTCGTGGTACTCGTGGATGAACAAGATCATCCGCTTGGAGTGATGGAAAAAATGGAGGCCCATGAAAAAGGCTTGTTGCATCGTGCATTTTCCGTTTTAATTTTTAATCATGCAGGTGAACTTTTATTGCAGCGAAGAGCTTTTGGAAAATACCATTCAGAAGGTTTGTGGACAAATACCTGTTGCAGTCACCCCTACCCTGACGAAGACATCATTACAGCCGGAAAAAGACGATTGAAAGAAGAAATGGGGTTTGAATGCGAAATCCATGAAGTATTTTCTTTCATCTACAAAGCTGAACTTGACAAAGGATTAACCGAGCATGAATTAGATCATGTTTTAATCGGTTTTTCAGACGAAACGCCGCATTTGAATTTGGAAGAAGCGAGTGCTTTTAAATGGCTTTCCATCCCAAAAATAAAAGAAGAAATGCAGCTTTTTCCCGAACATTTTACGGCTTGGTTCCGAATCTTAATGGAAGAAAATGCAGACAAAATTTTAAACGCCATGACTCATGAAAGTTTGTAGAAGAGCCACTTTTAACGCCGCACATCGCTTGTTTCGTGAGGATTGGAGTGATGAAAAAAACACCGCTGTTTTTGGTAAATGTAGCAACCCAAATTACCACGGTCATAATTATGTTATCGAAGTTTGGATTGATGGAAAAATTGACCCTGAAACGGGATATGTTATTGATTTAAAAATCCTAAAAGACCTCATCAAAGAGGAAATTATTGAACGCTTCGATCATCGGAATTTCAATTTAGATTGCAAAGAATTTGAAAATCTCAATCCAACTGCTGAGAATATAGCCTTGGTTTGTTGGCGTTTATTACGTTCCAAACTTGAAGAGAAATATCACCTTTCCATCAAACTTTGGGAAACGGAAAACAATATTGTTGTTTGTGATGGGGAGTAGATTGTGACATCAACAATTCACATCTTTTTCAAGTAAAAAATCCTCTATTGTATCAGGAGTAATTAAATTGAACGTGTGTGATACATAGCTTCTAGAAAACGTCTTACTCAATCGCGCTTTTGTATTTTTATTCCAATTTATTTCAAAAGCATGAAAAACTTGGTTTTCTTCAATCACGAAATCAACTTCTCAACGTCTTTATAGTTTCGAACCACATACTTTTGTTTCGCATCCATTTTATCAAAGAGTGCTTGCTGTTTTTTCGATAATTCTTCATTGTGAAATTTACACTCTATTAAGATTTTATCTTCTGAGTAAAAATCGAGTTCGATGGTGTTTTCGTAGATGTATTTTAAATTCATCTGTTTTAATCGTAAGAAGACATAATTCTCAAAAACAGCTCCCCAATCCCGTTCTCTGGTGTAGAAATTTCGAATACCAGTGTCGCAGCAGTAAATCTTTTTGGGAGAAACCAATTGTTCATTCAATTTCCCAAATCTCGAAACAGGATAGACAATAAACGTATCACAAAATAGATCAAAATAGCGCTTCGATGATTCGGTTGAAATACCCAGCACTTTCGCAATTTTATTGATACTTAAAGTTTTTCCACTTCTCTCCATTAACAGTAGAAAATAATCTTTTAGAACACTAATTTGACGAATTCCATGAACAGCTGCGATGTCTTTGTAAATAATATTATCCATCAATTCGCGAATGTAGGCATCATCATTCGTTAAAACATACTCTGGAATTCCACCTTTGCTTAGGTAATCTTGAAAATATTTTTCATGCAAATGTTCATCTGATTTGGCAACATGAATATTTTTAAAATCAAGGTATTCCGAATAATTTAAAGGTAAGACTTCAAAAGTGATAGACCTACCTGTGAGCAATCCACTTTGAGTTTTCAATAAAGAAGCACTTGAAGAGGAAGCAAAAATTTTCACATTACCAAAATCGTATAAGTTCTTTAATTGCCGCTCATAATCAACGCAGAATGTGATTTCGTCCAAAAACAAGTAAATCTTTTCTTTAACACTTAATGAATGCATGCTTCGGAAAAACTCCACGATTTCAAGAATTGTTTTTCCTGAAAGTAAATAATCATCCAAACTAACATACAAAATAGTTTTCGCTGAAATATTTTCTTCAAAAAGTAAGTGTTTAATGCTTAATTTCATCAAACTTGTCTTTCCAATTCTTCTTAACCCTGTTAAAAAAACGATTTGTTTATTTGTCAAATTTGGTAGCAATCGGGTTTTAAAATCCGTTCTTTCATTTAAACTATTTAATTTTTCAAAATCTTCTTCCCACCAAGGATTGTTTCTATACAGTTCTTTTTCCATGGTCATTCGCTTTATATTAATGAACAAAAATAGTAATTTCGTTTGATAGTAACAAATGGTTTTTATTAATATCATTTGTTTTAAACAAATAATATTCGTTAGACACGTTTGATAGAAACAAATGATATTGAGTTAGCAAGAAGCCTAATACTGGTATACCAAAAGGTTGTATTAAAGCGCATCCGCAAATCAATTTACAATATCGTGTACCTAAACTTATCTGGTTTTCTGACCTTACCACAAACGACAAACAGTTTTAAATCGCGTATAGCCCGAGAAAGGAAAAATTGCTTTGTTTGATAAGGGATCAACGATTACAAGATTTTTGATGAATTTAATGATAGTGGGATTTTCTTTGTAAAACGTTTGAAATCCAATGCTTCATACGATTCTGTGAAAGAGAACGACATCCCTTCGTACATAGACGATGGTGTTCTAAAGGATGAAGTTATACGTGTTGATGTCAAAGAAAACGGCGCTTATTTAAAGACTATTGAACTCAGAAAAGTAGCTTAATGGGACGATGAAAACAAGCGCTGCTTAGAGTTTATCACAAATCTACATGGAATGAATGCGGGCATATTGCATTGATTTACATGAACGCTAGCAAATCGAACTCCTATTCAAACAGCTCAAACAAAACTCTCCTCTGCAGTTTGTCCTTGGAGACAATGAAAATGCCATAAAAATACAAATTTGGTGTGCGCTTATCGTTAATCTTCTGCTCACAGTTATCCATAAGAAAATCAAACGCAAATGGGCGTTTTCTAACCTCGCTTGCTACTCTCTAGACTTAACATGTTCAGCCACATTCATTAGACCAAATTTCTTGAAAATCTAGAGAAAGACTGGCTTATTGTATATGATGCCCAACTTCAACTAAAATATATAAGCGGTTAAAATGAGGAGCTTACATTTGAAAATGAGAAATCGACAACAGTAAAATCAAGGCTTTCGGACTGAAATTTCATTAATTCCTTTTTTAGAAGACATTATCAATATCCTTTTTAAAAATTATTTTATTGATTTTTTGTGTTATTCCAATATCAAAAGTTGCTAGCAGAAAATAAATCAAAACAGATTTCTGCTCAACGATTAGTTAATAATATAATTAATCTCTAAATTTGATTAGATTAGATTAGTTCGTCACAATTCCTTCATCTATAATAATTTAAGATGAAGGAAACTTTGTAGCTAAATGATTTTATTTTCAGAATTTTTAGGTTCTAAAGTATTCAATAAACTAAAACATTTACTTAAAAGGAATTATTCTAATTGAATGAATAACAGAGATAATAAACATTATTCTATGATGAAATTTTTTTTTAATTCGTATTGGTTAAACTCAAAAAAAATAGTGTTTCTAACGTTAGCATTACTTATGAGTAATCAAGTTTTTTCTCAGAATGTTTCACCACAATCAATTAATAGTGGTGGAGCACAAGTGAATAATAACAACATTTCACTAAGTTTTACTGTTGGAGAATTAGTTGTAATATCTAAAACTGATAGCCTTGGAAATTCATTAAATAATGGTTTTATAGCAGGCTCAACATTGACGATTGAAAATACTCAAGAAACTGATTTATCTATATTGGATGTTAAAGTATTTCCAAATCCGACTTCTGAATTGGTTAATATTAAAATTAATTATTCAAAAGTTGACCAAGTTATAGTTAACATAACTGATTTGACAGGCAGTGAAGTATTTAATGAGAAATACCTGGGTATCTCAAATGTAATTGGAATCAATATTTCAAGCTATGCAATTGGCTCTTATATTTTGAATCTAAAAACAATTGATAATCAAATTCTTGGTTCATATAAAATCATTAAGCATAATTAAAATTGAATTTTTATGAAAACTATAATTTTATTTCATGCTTTCTTACTAGCTGTTGTTTTTAATATTCAATGTCAAGTACCACCAGATGCATTTAATTATAGTTCTGTCATAAGAGATAGCATAGGTCAACCTTTGACAAATGACACCATTGGAGTTCAAATTTTAATTTTAAAAACATCACCAACTGGTACAGTACAATATAATGAGATTCATTCAGTTGTAACAGATAATAATGGACTTTTTAATCTTATTATTGGAAATGGAACAGTTCAAAATGGAGCAATTTCAACCATAAACTGGAGTAATGATAATTACTACCTTAAAGTAGGTATTGATATTACAAGTGAAAACAATTTTATTGACATGGGAAGTGCTCAACTATTGAGTGTTCCTTATGCTTTATATGCCAAATTTACGGGTAGTGTTGAAATTGATGATTCTTCAGGAATAATACCAAATCACTTTATCGGCGAAGAATTTGGAGGTGGAGTTATTTTTCATCTATGGAAAGATTCTCAAGGTGTAGAACATGGATTAATCGTTGATAAAGTTGACCTAAGTACTTCTCAAATTTGGAGCAATATTGTTGATACTTTAATTGGACCATCTGCTCAAAGTTATTGGGACGGTTTAAGCAACAGCAATGCAATTGTTGCTCAAGCTGGTCATAGCACTAGTGCAGCAGCACTTTGTTTAAACTCTACTAACGGTGGTTATGAAGATTGGTATTTACCTTCGTATGATGAAATGATTATTCTTGGACACAAAAAATATGAAGTAAGTAAAGCGCTTTTATCAATTCCTGGTGCCGATGATATTAAAAGAAAAGACACTAATTTAAATATAATCTATTATTTAAGCAGTACTGAATATATTTTTAATCATGAGATTAGCTTTAGTTTTGGTGATGGTACAATTACCTCAGCTTCGCTTAAATCCACAGCTGGATATGTTCGAGCAATAAGGACTTTTTAATTTAATTGAAAACAATGATTTTTTCATCTTATGAAATTAATGAAAAGCATAGTATTATTTTTAACTTTTTGTCTTAATCTTTATACAGAAAGTCAAGCACAATTACCTCCAAATGCATTTAATTATAGTGCTATTGCGAGAGATAATTTAGGGCAACCTCTAATAACAACTGTTATTGGAATTCAAATATCAATTTTAAAAACCTCACCTTTAGGTGTGTCACAATTCTCAGAAAACCATACAGTAATAACAGATAATTATGGTCTTTTCAACTTAGTTGTTGGAGCTGGCGCAATACAAAGTGGGTCAATTTCAACAATTGATTGGGGTAACGATAATTATTTTCTTAAGATAGGAATTGATGTGAATGGAGGAACAAACTTTTTAGAAGTGGGTACAACACAACTATTAAGTGTCCCTTATGCTTTATATGCTAAAAAAGCAGGAAGCATCATTGCAGGAGGTAATAGTAGTGATTCTCTTCAACACCACATCGGTGAATCTTATGGCGGAGGTATAATATTTCATTTGTGGAAAGATGCCTTTGGGGTTGAACATGGGTTGATTGTCGATAAAATTGACTTAAGCTTATCTCATTCTTGGAGTAATGTTGAAGATACAATTGTTGGTATTGAAGCCCAAAGTTATTGGAACGGAAAAGGTAATAGTCAGGCAATTGTTGCCCAAACTGGACATACTACTTCTGCAGCTTCACTATGTTTAAATTCAACAAATGGAGGTTTTAATGATTGGTATTTACCATCTCTTGACGAATTAGAACTGATTAGTAAGAAAATTTTTGATGTTAATATTGGTTTAAGGTCAATTAATGACGCTACCGAAATAAAAAACTATATAGATCCTACACAAAACGTTTATTACTTGAGTAGTACAGAAGCCTTTATAAATAAGATTTATTGTTATGATTTATACACTCATGCTATGAACTTTTATAATAAATATGATTTAGGTTTAGTTCGTGCAATTAGATCTTTTTAGAAACGTATAAAGTAAAAAAATGAAAGTTTTTCTTCAATTTTTATCAACATATCAAATCATTAGAAAAGTTGTTTTTCTGCTGCTATTCAGCTTTTCTTTTATTGAATTGAATTTTGCTCAAGTACCACCAAACTTATTTAATTATGTTGCCGTTGCTAGAAATAGTAGTGGGCAACCTATTTCTTCTGAAAACATTGGTGTTCAAATATCAATCCTTAAAACTTCATCAAATGGTGCAATACAATATTCTGAAAATCATTCTGTCTCAACAGATTCTTTTGGTCTATTTAATTTAGTAATAGGAACTGGTAATATTCAAAGTGGCTCAATTTCAACTATTGATTGGAGCTCCGATAATTACTATTTAAAAATTGGTATTGATTCAATTAATGGCACAAACTTTTTGACTGTTGGAATTACACAAATGCTAAGTATTCCTTATGCGTTATATGCTAAAAATGCAGGAAGCATTGCAGGTGGAGGATATAATGGTTTTACGCATTACATAGGAGAACCATACGGAGGAGGAGTTGTCTTTCATTTATGGAAAGATGAACAAAATATTGAACATGGTTTGATTGTTGACAAAAATGATTTAAGTACAAGTCAATCTTGGTGTACTATTTCAAATTATTTAATTGGCCCATCTGCACAAAGTTATTGGAATGGTGCAAGTAATACAAATGCTATAATTGCTCAGTATGGTAACTCAACAGCTGCTGCACTTTGTGCAAACTCAACTAATAGTGGTTTCACAGACTGGTATTTACCAGCAGCAGATGAATTATGGAAACTTTATCAAAACAGATTTCAAGTATGTTCGGGGCTTAGAAGTATTAATGGCGCCTCAGATTTAACAAGATATGTTGATACGTTTGATTATGTATTCTATTTAAGTAGTACGGAACTAAATAATGAGTTTTCATGGAGTTTTGATTTCTTCTCAGGCAGACAAATTTATTATTACAAGAATCACAACTACTTTATTCGTGCAATTCGTGCATTTTAGTTTAGCACCAAAATTGTAAAGTAATTCTATTTTGAATAAAAAGAGAAATTTAAAAAACAATTCTTTCTTGAACTTGTTATTTTTTCATGAACAAATCCATTTTCTGGCATCGACGCGATTTGCGAATTGAAGATAATGCAGGTCTTTACAAAGCATTAAAAAGCTCACAAAACGTTCAACCGATTTTCATTTTTGACAAAAATATTTTGGATAAATTGCCTCAAAATGACCAACGCGTTTTGTTCATCCATTCGTATGTTAGTAAACTTAAGAAAGCGTATCAGGAATTAGGTTCAGATTTGCTGGTTTTTTACGGAAAGCCGTTGGAAATTATACCACAAATTGCAGTTGAATGGAAAGTAGATGCTGTTTTTACCAACCGTGACTACGAACCGTATGCTTTGGAACGTGACAAAACGATGTTTGAAATACTTAAAGAAAAAAACATTGACTTTCAAGGAGCTAAAGATCACGTCATCTTTGAAAAAAATGAGGTTTTGAAAGATGATGGCTTGCCCTATACGGTTTTTACTCCATATTCTCGTAAATGGAAATCAAAACTCAATGCCTTTTATTTATCGGCATATCCAACTGAAAAATACACTCAAAATCTTGCAAAGGCAGAAAATAAAACCGACTTGATTTCATTGAAGGAAATGGGATTTGAAGACACCCAACTGTTTCCATTTCCTGCCGAAAATGTTGTAAACAGTATTATCGAAAAATACAGTTTACAACGTGATTTCCCTGCTATTCAAGGAACGTCAAAACTGAGTGTGCATTTACGTTTTGGAACCATTAGCATTCGAGCATTGGCACAAAAAGCAGCTCAAACCAATGAAACGTTTTTAAATGAATTAATCTGGCGAGACTTTTACCAAATGATTATTTTTTACTACCCAAAAACGGTTCATTCAGCTTTTAAACCTGCCTACGATCGAATTGAATGGGAGAAAAACGAAGTTCATTATAAAGCTTGGTGCGAAGGAAAAACAGGCTATCCATTAGTCGACGCAGGTATGCGAGAATTGAACCAAACAGGTTTCATGCACAATCGTGTTCGTATGGTCGTTGCTAGCTTTTTGACAAAACACTTATTATTGGATTGGCGATTAGGTGAAGCCTATTTTGCTGAAAAATTGATGGATTTTGAACTAGCAAGTAATATTGGCGGTTGGCAATGGGCAGCAGGTTGTGGTTGCGACGCAGCTCCCTATTTCCGTGTTTTTAACCCAACAGCTCAACAAGAAAAGTTTGACAAACAAATGGAATACATTAAAAAATGGGTTCCTGAGTTCGGTACAGCAACCTACCCTTCACCTATTGTCGACCATTCTTTTGCGCGTGAACGTGTACTTTCTCGTTTCAAATTAGCACTTAATGAAGCATAAAAAAAACCGACTCTTTCGAATCGGTTTTCTATAATGTGTTTTGATATTTAAATCTTGTAACTCAAGCCAAAAGAAAGGAGTGGTCCACCCAAACCAACTTCAGCGTTGATTCCAAAATTATAGGAAAAATAATACCGAATACCATAACAAAGTCTCAATGAAAAAGGTAAAACAGCAGCTTCTCCCCCTTTCAAGGTTTCGACCAAACTGTTGTTTTGATACTTTTTAATCCAACGATTATTTGTTCCCAATCCAATCCCAAAATAGGAATCAAACTCAGGAATGTTATTCGCTACAAAGAAATTCATTCTTGCTTGTACTCGCAAACGCTTTTCTCGATTGGTCGTTTCAATGTTGGTGTACTGCCAATTACCGTTTACATACGAAGTATCTGTATCTAAATACACTTTCGTACTGTAATTGTAAATGACATCCAAGCCCAAACTAATATTATCATTTAACATAAAAGAATAGCGTATCCCTGAAGGAGGCAATCCTTTATACGATGAAATCGTTTGATTGGTTGTATTCAACACATTTGCAAAATACTTGTCCATATTGGGTAAGCCACCGTAAACATCAATTACGTGGTTTCCATAAAAAGTACCTTGTCCAAAAGAAGAAAAAGCAAAAAGAACAAAAAAGAACTTAATGAATTTCATAGTTTATTAATTTTCCATCATTTTAATCAAATTCAATGCCGAACCTGCTTTGAACCATTCGATTTGAGAGTCATTGTATGTATGGTTCAATAAAACAGTGTCTTTACTTCCATCCGCATGATTGATTTCCAACGTTAATTGTTTTCCTGGAGCAAAGTCAACTAAATCTGTAAAGTTAAACGTATCGTCTTCTTTAATCAAATCGTAATCAGCTTCATTAGCAAAAGTCAATCCTAACATTCCTTGTTTTTTCAAGTTTGTTTCGTGGATACGCGCAAATGATTTTACAATAACCGCACGAACACCTAAATGACGTGGCTCCATTGCAGCGTGCTCACGAGAAGAACCTTCACCATAATTATGATCTCCCACAACGATAGATGGAATTCCAGCTGCTTTATATGCACGTTGCACAGCAGGAACTTCGCCATAAGCACCAGTCAATTGGTTTTTCACATCGTTTGCTTTTCCATTGAATGCGTTTTCAGCACCAATCAACATATTGTTAGAAATATTATCCAAATGTCCTCTGTATTTCACGCAACCAAGGACCAGCCATCGAAATATGATCCGTTGAACATTTACCCTTAGCTTTGATAAGCAATTTTGCTCCTTCAATGTTTTTTCCGTCCCAAGCAGGGAAGTTTTCTAATAATTGCAAACGAGAAGAGTCTGAAGCAACCAATACTTCTACTCCACTTCCATCTTCTGCTGGAGCTTGGTATCCTGGATCTTCAACATCAAATCCTTTCGTTGGTAACTCATCCCCATTTGGAGGTAATAATCTTACTTCTTCTCCTTTATCATTGGTTAATGTGTCAGTGATTGGGTTAAAGTCCAAACGACCTGCGATAGCTAAAGCTGCCACTATTTCTGGTGAAGTAACAAACGCGTGTGTGTTTGGATTCCCGTCTGCACGTTTTGAGAAATTACGGTTGAAAGAGTGAACGATTGTGTTTTTCTCACCTTTTTCAGCTCCTTCACGATCCCACTGTCCGATACAAGGTCCACAAGCATTTGTAAATACTTTTGTTCCCATTTTCTCGAAAGTAGCAATAATTCCATCACGATCAATTGTATAACGCACTTGCTCAGAACCTGGATTAATTCCAAATTCTGCTTTCGGTGTGATACCATGTTCAACTGCTTGCGCAACGATTGAAGCCGCACGCGACATATCTTCGTAAGAAGAGTTTGTACAAGAACCAATTAGACCCCACTCTACTTTCAAAGGCCATCCATTAGCTTCTGCTTCTGCTTTCATTTTTGAAACAGGTGTT
>CAZHPL010000044.1:0-15627 GCA_964534495.1 uncultured Lishizhenia sp. | reverse complement strand
AGCAACCACGTTCCCGAAAGTGAAACCGACTTCATTTTTTGTCCCTATGCAGAAGAATGGGGATTTTCAGGCGTCCTATTTTTGATGACATTATATATGTTCATGTTAATACGTATCATTTTTATTGCGGAAAGACAACGAGCCGTATTCAATCGAATTTATGCCTATTGTGTAGCAATGATATTGTTTTACCACCTCGCCATTAATATTGGAATGGATATCGGCTTTGCTCCGGTAATCGGAATTCCTTTACCCTTTTTCAGTTATGGAGGTTCATCCATGATGTCATTTTCAATTATGATGTTCATTCTACTGAAATTAGATAGTCAACGAAAAGATGTTTTAAGATAAATGCTAAATTAGCGTATGAAAAAATCAAAAGAGGCACCTGTAGCACTCACGCCAGAACAACAAAAAAAATGGACCAAAATTTTTTGGGGTCTTGCACTTACGCCTTTTATACTCATTACTTCCCTCCTACTTTTCCAGTCGGAAGATGATTTGCCACCCGTTTCCATGTTGGATAATCCACCTGAAGTGCAAGCTTCGTTGATTATTGCAAAGAAAAACGAGCGAGAAGACACCATCATTGGACGTTTTTGGCAAGTGAACCGCACAAGTGTGAAATACAAAGACATCTCGCCTTATGTATTTGATGCACTTATTTCAACGGAGGATGAACGTTTTATGGAGCACTCAGGCGTGGATTTTCGTGCATTGGCGAGATCTATATTTAGTTTAGGTGGTTCTGGAGGAGCATCCACTATTTCTCAACAGCTTGCTAAAATGTTGTTTACATTACAAGAACATCAACGCGAAGAATTAGCAAGAGCAGCCGGACAAGAAATTCCTGTTTATCGTGGAATCATGGGTAAATTACACCGAATTGGTGAAAAAGCACGTGAAAATATCATTGCCAAACGCTTGGAAGAACGTTTTACAAAAGAGGAAATCATTACGATGTATTTGAATCAATTTGATTTCTTGTACAACGCAGTTGGAATAGAAAATGCAGCACGTGTTTACTTCAACAAACAACCGAAAGATTTATCAAAACAAGAAGCAGCCATGTTGGTGGGAATGTGTAAAAATCCAGCTTTGTTCAATCCATACACTTATCAAATAAAAAATTACAAGCGCAAAATTGCTGAAGATTTAGAAATTCCTATTCGCTCTGTAACGCAAGCGCAAATTCAAGAATACAGAGGAAAAGATTCACTTTTAGCAGTTGAAAGACGTAACCAAGTTTTATATCAGTGGCTAAAAAACAGCAAAGCCAATAATCCAGGTTTAAGAACAAAAATTACGCAAGAAGAATACGATATTCTGAAAAATAAACCTGTTGAGGTTCATTACAAATCATTGGATCATAAAGAAGGAATGGCGCCTTATTTCCGTGAATCTTTACGCAAAGAAGTAACCGATATTTTGATGTCAAAAAACAGTGATGGAACGTTTAAATATTTACGTGAAGACGGAATGCCATATGACATTTATCGCGATGGGTTACGCATTTACACAACATTAAATCCAATCTTACAACGCTATGCAGAAGAAGCTGTTGACCGTCATTTACGTGAAGATTTGCAACCAGCTTTTGACCAAAACAATCGATCTGTCCGCAATTATCCTTTTGCCAATACTGTTCCGAAAGAGAAAGTAGAGGAAATTATGGAAAATGCGCGTCGCTCGACCAATCGCTATATTTCATTAGTGGAAGCAGGTGCAACAGCTGATGAAATTCGTAAAAATTTCGATACACCTGTTCAAATGAAAGTTTTTGCATTCCGTGGAGAAGTAGATACAGTAATGACACCCAATGATTCGATTCGTTATTACAAAGCGTTCCTTCATGCAGGTTTGGTTTCCATCGACCCGCAAACTGGATTTTTACGTGCTTGGGTGGGTGGAGTGAATTTCAAACACTTCTCGTATGATCACGTTCGCCCAGGAAAAAGACAAGTAGGTTCTACCATTAAACCTTTCGTTTATGCAACTGCGTTAGCAATGAAAGTGGTGAATCCTTGTACAAGTTTTACGGATGATGAATGCCATATTACATTTGAAAATGAAGATGGTTCAATTAAAAGACGTTGGAAACCCGCTGGAAATGCTGCTCGAAGTGTAAAAGAAGGTTTGGCTCAATCTTCGAATCCAACCACTGCGGCAGTCATGCAAAAAATGGGTTCTTTCAATGAATACAAAAAAGTAGGCGGACCTTACGAAGTTGAAAAAACATTGAAACGGGTTGAAATCAACTTGAATAAAGAAGATGTTGTCCCTTCTTTGTGTTTGGGCGTAATGGATATTTCATTGTATAACCTTGTTGCTGCTGAATGTATTTTTGCGAATAATGGGTATTATGTGCGTCCAACGACTATTGAGCGCATCACAGACCGAAATGGAAAGGTGATTTATAGCGCTGATGCACACATGTATCGCGACCAAGCCTTGAGTTCAACAGTTGCTTACGAAGTACTAAAAATGATGAAAGGCGTAATCGACCATGGTACAGGTGCAAGTCTAAGAGGTGGTTATAAATGGGGAGGCGTGCGAGCACCTACAGCTGGAAAAACGGGTACAACGCAAAACAACTCAGACGGATGGTTTGTTGGTTTAACTCCAAAATTAGTAACTGGAATTTGGGTGGGTGCGGAAGATCGAGCCGTTCGTTTCAGGAGCATGTTTTGGGGACAAGGAGCGCGGATGGCACTTCCAATTTACGGTTATTACATGCAAAAAGCGTATAAGGATGCTACACTTGCCTTTTCACAAGAAGATTTTGTCGAACCACCTGATTACGATCCAACAACTTACAGTTGCACAGAAGGACCTGCACCTGATATAATTGACGAATCAGACATACCATTTGAATTTTAATATGAACAAAGTAGTAGATAATGTTGAAAAAGCACTTGAAGGCATTCAAGATAACATGACCTTGATGTTGGGTGGCTTTGGTTTGTGTGGAATTCCTGAAAATTCCATCGCTCAACTTGTAAAAATGGGCGTTAAAAATTTGACTTGCATTAGCAACAATGCAGGTGTAGATGACTTTGGTTTAGGCTTGTTATTACAAACTAAACAAGTAAAAAAAATGATTTCTAGCTATGTGGGTGAAAACGACGAATTTGAAAGACAAATGCTTTCAGGCGAATTAGAAGTGGACCTCATCCCGCAAGGAAGTTTGGCAGAAAGATGTAGAGCAGGTGGTGCTGGAATCCCCGCATTTTTCACCCCGGCAGGTTACGGTACAGAAGTCGCTGAAGGGAAAGAAGTACGCATTTACAACGGCAAACCACATATCCTTGAAGAAGCATTAACAGCCGATTTTGCCATAGTAAAGGCATGGAAAGGAGATACGGAGGGAAATCTGGTTTATAAAGCAACCGCTCGAAACTTTAATCCAATGATGGCGATGGCGGGTAAAATCACTATTGCTGAAGTAGAAGAATTGGTACCTGCTGGCGAGTTGGATCCTAATCAAATTCATACACCTGGGATTTTCGTTCAACGTATTTTCAAAGGAGAGAAATTCGAAAAAAGAATTGAGCAAAGAACGGTTAGGAAAAAATAATTTGAAAATGTGTTGATTTGAAAATGTGAAAATGAGAAATGATAAGGAAAATATTATTATTGATTTAACTTTCAAATTTTCAGTTTCGATCGTTATTTATTGTGAAGAATTAGAAAAACTTCAAAAACATGTAATAGCGAGACAACTTTTAAAATCAGGGACTTCAATTGGAGCAAATATCCGAGAAGCTCAAAATGCAGATTCAAAAAATGACTTTGTTCATAAATTTAAAATTGCAGCTAAAGAATGTGATGAAACAATTTATTGGTTAGAAATATGTAAAGAAATAGATTCATATCCTTTTAACGAAGAATTAATTGATCAAATCGAAGTCATTTCGAAAATCATAAATAAAATTATTTCATCATCAAAAAATAGAACTTAAAATGGAATTTCCGAATTTTGAATCAACCCATTTTCATTTGTCGAATTATAGACAAATCAATGAGTTTGAAACTCACTCAGGGTTCCAATTTTCAAATTAACCAATTTTCAAATTTTCAAATTAAAATGTTAGATAAAGTAGGAATCGCAAAAAGAATCGCTCAAGAACTAAGAGACGGGTGGTATGTAAACTTAGGAATTGGAATTCCAACCTTAGTCGCCAACTACATTCCCGAAGGAATTGAAGTAGAATTTCAATCTGAAAATGGAATATTGGGAATGGGGCCTTTTCCATTTGAAGGAGACGAAGATCCTGATTTAATTAATGCTGGAAAACAAACCATTACAGCTCGAAAAGGCGCTGTGTTTTTTGATTCAGCTACCTCATTTGCTATGATTCGAGGGCAACACGTACAATTAACCGTTTTGGGAGCAATGGAAGTTTCTCAAAATGGTGATATCGCTAACTGGAAAATCCCAGGAAAAATGGTTAAAGGTATGGGCGGTGCAATGGACTTAGTGGCTTCCGCGGATAATATCATTGTTGCTATGATGCACAGCAATAAAGCTGGAGAATCAAAAATCCTGAAAGAATGCACACTTCCTTTAACGGGCGTAGGTTGCGTTAAAAAAGTAGTGACAGAGTTAGCTGTTTTAGAAATTAAAGACGGAAAATTTCATTTAATTGAACGTGCACCCGGAGTTAGTGTAGAAGAAATTATCTCGAAAACGGAAGGCGATTTGGTTGTACCGGATTTCGTTCCAGAAATGGTGTTATAATGCAATTAGAAAAAAAACACTTCCTTGCCATTGAGGCTTCTATTGCCGCTTCAAAGGAAATCATGCGCATTTACGCTGAAGATTTTGAGTCAATAGAAAAAGAAGATGGTTCACCGTTAACGCAAGCCGATTTAGCTTCTACAAAGGTTATTCATTCCATTTTAGCCCCACTAAATATTCCAATTACCGGAGAGGAAACAGAGAAAATAGACTACGAAACGCGTAAAAACTGGAAGGAGTGTTGGTGTGTAGACCCCTTAGATGGAACAAAAGAATTTATTAAGAAAAATGGGGAATTTGCAGTAAATATTGCTTTGATTCAAGAAGGGAAAAGTGTTTTTGGCGTGATTGCATCGCCCGTCTGGGAAAAAGTGATTTTTGGTTCAGAGGAGACAGGAGTTTATGAATTAAATTTTGAGCATTTGTCAGATGCTAGTCAATGGAAAAAAATCAACCGACCTGAAAATATGAATATGCCCTTGCGGATGGTCAGTTCACGTAGTCATGCATCGGCATCCTTTGACTTATTAGTAGAAAATTTAAAGGGAATTTCACCCGAAATTGAATACCACCAAAAAGGTTCTTCGTTAAAATTTTTCGATTTAGCAAATGGCACTATTGATGTGTATCCAAGATTCGCTCCAACCATGGAATGGGATATCGCAGCTGGTCAAGCCATTCTTGAAACCTTAGGAGGAAGTGTAATTGAAGTAGAAAGTGGATTACCTTTGTCGTATAATAAAGAGAATTTATTAAATCCACATTTTATTGCTGGAACCCATTTAATTTTCGAACGATTGTGAAGTTTTTTAACAGCATATTCTTTGCATTTTTCGCAGCGCTAATGGCATTGGGACAGCAAAACTATTTACCCTTACATTCCTATTATCGCGACCAGATTCTTGTGACAAACAGAGCAGAAACGTATGCCGGAGATTGTATGTTTCCTATCACTGAAGAAGAATATAATGTGTATAAATACTTTAAAGACTCCACAGTATATTATTACAATTTACCTGAAACTATTTTCAAAAAACACATAATTGAGGTGAAAGATTCGGATGTTTATATTAAAATTTCGCCTGTTTTTGACTTTGGATTTGGAAAAGATATAGTTAATTCTTTCAATCGAAATTTATTTCAAAACACAAAAGGCGTTTTAGTTGAGGGAGATCTTGGGAAAAACTTTTCATTTTACACTACATTTTATGAAAATCAAGCAAGATTAAGTACTTACGAGTCAAATTACGTAGATAATAGAGGTGAATTTTACTTTCACAATGGCTATTATATCCGATATGGAGGAATTGTTCCTGGGGGTGGTAGAACCAAAATTTTCAAAAAAGACGGTTACGATTATGCGTATGCTATTGGTTATTTAAACTGGAAACCAACTCAAAAACTGAATATCAGCATTGGAAATAATCAAAACTTTATTGGAGCAGGCTATCGCTCAATATTACTCTCCGATAACAGCTATTCTTCACCAAACATAAGACTAGATTATAAATTAAATCGAAAATTTAGTTTTCATGTTATACGATCACGATTATTAAATGCAGTTAGAAAAAAGAGAACGAGTTCAGTTGAAGCTTATTTTCAACCAAAAGGACTAGCTGTAAGTTATATCTCATACCAACCTACCGATAAAATTTCTGTTTCATTTTTTGAGGGTGGCATTTGGGCAAAAGGAGACTCCATTTATACAACTCATTACTCTCCTTTATTTTTAAATCCGATACCATTTGTTGGACTTTTAGCTAACAAAAACAAAAGATATTTCACACATGGTTTTAACTTTTCCATGATTATAAGTAAGAATAACAGATTATACTCTCAATTGGCTGTAGGTAACTTTGATTTCAAAACAATTGGAGCACAAATTGGTTTTAGAGGTGTGAGGAAAATACTGAAATCAGATTTTCTTTATCAAATTGAATACAATTACGTTTCAAAAAACATGTATGATGCTGAAAATGACATCAACAGTTATTCTCAATATAATCTTCCATTAGCTCATCCAGCAGGAAATGCTTTTCATGAATTTGTTCTGAGATCTTCGTATGAAAAAAAACGAATGTACTGTGACATGAGAATAAATGCCTATTATTTTATGAATCGACCAAATGATTTTTTACTTCCTATAGAAATTGACTCTTCATCTTTGAAATCTTTTCAATTAAATACAAACTTAGAATTAGGATACCGCTTTAATAAACGAATTAATGCAACCGCATATTTTAATATTAATTTTCGTTCGGTTTTTACAAATCCAAATCAAACAAATTTAATTTTCCAAGCTGGACTTAGAACAAATCTTATTAACCATTACAATGATTATTAAGTCACTCATTTTTTCGATTTTTATTTTAAGCACACATCTACTTTTTAGTCAAGTGCAAATTGGGTGGTTAGGAAATATTCTAGTGAATGATACGTCATGGTCACCAAAAGGAAATTATCATACTTCTGTTTACCCAAATTTTACTTCAAATAATTTTTCAAATGGATTTTCAATAAATGAAAAATCTCAAATTATCCCTTTGTTAGATGTAGGAGCTCAATATGATGGGAAATTCAACTTTCGTACAGGTGTTGGTTTTTCAATAGAATCATTAAAAACGAAACGATTTTATTTCCGAATTGGCGGGCTTTTCGGTTATCAAAAACAAGATTCATTGTTTCATTCACCAGGAGCTAATGTCGGAAATTCTCTTTTTTGTACTCCGTTAATACGTTTGGGTTACAAAGCCAAAAAGTTCTTTGACGCACAAATCGGATATGACAAAAATTTTATTGGAGATGGAAGTAGATCGCTGTTTTTAAGTGACTACGGCAAACCCTATCCTTTTGCCAGATTAAACGCTAATTTTTGGCACGTCAATTATTCTATTTATTACCAATTTTTAAATGAATCCGTTGATTCAAAATATAAATCAAAATTTGCCGCAAGCCATCATGTAAGTTGGAATGCTACAAGATGGTGGAATTTTAGCATTTTTGAAACAGTATTATTCCAACCTAAAGACACGATGCTAGTTCGAGGTTTTGACGCTGAATATTTAAATCCACTTGTTTTTTATCGTCCTCAAGAATTTTCTGTAGGATCATCAGATAACGTAATTTTAGGTGCAAGCACATCTTTCAAATGGAATAGAAATATTATTTACGGACAATTTGTTATTGATGATATTTTAGTAAAAGAAGCTTTTAAAAGAAGTGGCTGGTGGGGAAATAAACTTGCTTGGCAAATTGGTTGGAAGTCCTATTTGAATTATAAATCAAAACTGATTAAAGTTCGAATAGAAAGTAATTGTGTTCGTCCATATACCTTTTCGCATATTCATAGTTTGGCAAACTACGGAAATCAAAACTCACCATTGGCGCATCCTTTGGGTTCAAATTTTGGAGAAATTTTGATGGAAGCAAGCACAGTATTCGATAAATATTATTTAAAAGTCTTTCTTAGTTCTGGAATGTTTGGCATAAATAAGGATGGTAAAAATTATGGTTCAAACATATACACTCCTTATATAAATAGACCTTATGATATTGATTGCAGAATTGGTCAAGGAATTCGTAATTACTTTGTAGTTCTAAATCTGCATGCCGCCTATAATCTTCTAAAAGAAGGAAACATTTATGCTTTTGCTGAAACACAATTTAGATATGATTCAGCCATTCAAGGAGCGAAATTCAAGCTTATTCCAATAATAGGCATTCGATCATATTTATGGAATGATTACCGAAATTATTAAAACAAAAAAGAGGAACCTAAGCTCCTCTCTTTTTGTTTATCGTTGGTTGTTTGGTGCTATAATCCGATAATCTGTCGAACTTCAATTTCAGTCAAATTTCTTTTTTGTCCTTCTTGGTTCAAATAAGTGCGATTTACCAATCTTCCATGTATGGCCACCTTTTTTCCTTTCTCAGCATACTTCTCGATAAACTCGGCTATGTTTCCCCACGCAAACATTCTGTGCCATTCCACAATATCTTGGTATTGACCATTGTTCTTACGTTGCTTCGATTGAGTTGCTAAACTGAAACGAGCCACTGATTTTCCGTTTTCGAATTTTGTGATTTGCGCCTGGTTTCCAATGTTACCTACTAGCGTTATGTGATTTCTTAAAGTTGCCATAATGATTTTGTAAAAAAGTTTGAACTAAAAATTGATTTTTGAATATTGTTAGATTAAAATGATGTCGTTCGCTTCCACTTCAGCAACAAAGCGTTTTTGACCATTTGAACTATAAAAGCGACTAACAAGTTTTCCTTCTACTGCCATGTCGATACCCACAAGACCAAATTCCTCCATGACTTTAACCCAACGTCCCCAGGCTGAAATCGTGTGCCAATTGTTTCTTGTTTTGGTTTTTCCTTCCGCATCGAGGTAGACTTCCTTTGTTGACATTGTGAACTTTGCCACTTTCTTTCCGTCCTCCATCTCCATAAACTTTGGAGTGGATGTGATTTTTCCGATTAAATTAACGTGATTCATAGCACTTATGATTTATTGTTTTTTCGCTGATAATAAAATGAACTCTGATGCTTCCACAACCGTAGAATATCGTTTCTCACCTGATTTGGTCTCGTAATTTTGATTAACTAACTTCCCTTCCAAAATGATCTCTTGTCCTTTTTGAAGTAAGTCTTTAATACGCTCTGCTGTTTTTCCCCATGCACTGATATTGTGCCATTGCGTGCTTTCTTTCCATTCACCGGAACTGTCTCTATAGCGCTCTTGAGTAGCCAAAGTAAATCGAGCAAGCGTTCTACCTGAATCGAAGGTTACTACTTCTGGCTGTCCGCCCAATCGTCCGATCAATCTCACTGTGTTACGTAAAGTGTTCATGTTGTAAAAAATTAAATTGTTAAGTAAAAATGTTAATTGCTGTTTCGTTTTGAAATCAACACTGCAAAGGTTCAGCTACCTCAAAATCATTTTCGGTTATTAATTGTTTTTTGTCGATATTTATTCGTTTGTTGTCGTTTTTGTTTTTGATTTACTGATAGTTAAGTGTTTTTAAAGAATTTGAAAAAAAATGAAAAAAAAGCTTGTTCTGCAACTTAAACTACCAAGCCAAAACGATTTAAACGCTACATTTGCATCGAATATTAAAACAATCAACATGGTGGCAACAGAATCAGCTATTCAAGAAATATTATCTCAATTAGGGATTAAAGCAGAAAACAATGGTGCTTCGACTGGAAGTGTTTGGTTTACAACACGCGGAGAAAAAATCAACTCTTATTCTCCTGTTGACGGACAATTAATTGCTTCTGTAAACGCAGCTAGTGAAGCAGACTATGAAGCGGTAGTATTAAAAGCACAAGAAGCATTCAAGCAATGGCGCATGATTCCTGCTCCAAAAAGAGGAGAAGTTATTCGTCAATTAGCTGAAAAAATTAGATTTTATAAAGAACCGCTTGGGAAATTAGTTTCCTATGAAATGGGCAAATCCTTACAAGAAGGTTTAGGTGAGGTTCAGGAAATGATTGACATCTGTGATTTTGCAGTTGGACTTTCTAGACAATTATACGGATTAACGATGCACTCTGAGCGTCCAGGACACAGAATGTACGAACAATATCATCCACTTGGAATCGTTGGAATCATTTCTGCATTTAATTTCCCAGTAGCCGTTTGGAATTGGAACACAGCTCTTGCATGGGTTTGTGGAGATGTCTGTATTTGGAAACCATCTGAAAAAACACCTTTAACAGCAATTGCTTGTCAAAACATAGCGCAAGAAGTTTTTGCTGCTAATGGCGTTCCGGAAGGAGTTTCTGGATTAGTAATTGGTGGAGCAGAAATTGGAAAATTAATGGCGAATGACACACGTGTTCCATTAGTTTCTGCAACAGGTTCGACACGCATGGGGAAATCCGTTGGTGCATCTGTAGGAGAGCGTTTAGGTCGTTCATTATTAGAGTTAGGTGGAAACAACGCAATTATCATAGCGCCTTCAGCTGACTTGAAAATGGTTGTTCCTGGAGCTGTATTTGGAGCCGTTGGAACTGCTGGTCAACGATGTACATCAACGCGTAGATTAATCATTCATGAAAGTGTATATGATAAAGTACGCGATGCTTTGGTAAGTGCTTACGGACAATTAAAAATTGGAAATCCATTGGATCAAAATAACCACGTTGGTCCCCTTATCGATACAGATGCAGTGGCAAATTATTTGAATTCAATTGAAGCTGCTAAAGCGGAAGGCGGAAAAGTAATTGTTGAAGGCGGAGTTTTAAACGGCGAAGGGTATGAGTCTGGCTGTTATGTAAAACCTTGTATAATTGAAGCAGAAAATCATTTCGCTATAGTTCAACACGAAACATTTGCACCGATTTTATATTTAATCAAATATTCTGGTTCAGTTCATAATGGAATTGCACTTCAAAATGGAGTTCCTCAAGGATTGTCTTCAGCAATTATGACGAATGATTTAAAAGAATCAGAAGCATTTTTATCTCAAGCTGGTTCCGATTGTGGAATTGCCAATGTAAATATCGGTACTTCAGGTGCTGAAATAGGTGGTGCATTTGGTGGCGAGAAAGAAACAGGTGGCGGACGTGAGTCTGGTTCAGATGCATGGAAAGTGTATATGCGTCGCCAAACGAATACAATTAATTACTCAGATAGTTTGCCGTTGGCTCAAGGCATCAAATTTGATTTATAAAATCAGTTGAATTCTTGATAGAGAAAGCGTGTTCGAAAGGGCACGCTTTTTTTATTTTTACAGATAACGAACAAAAAATAAATTGTCTTGTTTTAAAGTAAAATAATAAGGGTCATGAAACTACTTTTATCTACAATCCTCTTACTAAGTCTATTACTATTTACAAGTTCATGTAAGAAAAAACACTTCGAACCACAACCCGATCCAATAGAAATAATTGATAGTACAGGAACAGATACTAATTCGTATTCTAAAATAATTGTTAACGTTAGCGGTATGAAAAACGCAAATGGGAAACTAAATTTTGCTTTATACAATTCATCTTCAACTTTTAACGATCCAAGTCAAACGTACAAAGAATACTTTTTACCAGTAACACAAGGAAACATGATTATCACAATCGATAGTTTACCTGCCGGGGACTATTCTTTCGGATTATTTCATGATGAAAATGAAAACTACCAAATTGATAAAAATTGGTTAGGAATACCATCTGAAGGATTTGCTTTTTCCAATAATGCGATGGGATCTTTTGGCCCTCCAAGCTATAATCAAGCGAAATTCTCAGTGCCTGCAAAAAGTGAAGTGACACAAAATATCACGCTCAATTTTTATTAAAATCCATCAAATAACTTGACAACCAAATTACACGTAGAAATACCTGATTTGTTTCTTGAAATTGAATTAGAGCGTAAAACACTAGGCTAACTGAAAAATTATCCTAATTTTTGCGAAAATTCATTTATGAAGCGACTGCTCTCTTTCCTTTTTTTACTTTGTTTAATTTCTTCACAAACAAGTTGTACACTTATTTTTATGCCTTCAAAGCAAAATGTAAGTATAAAAACAGAAAATGAAAATTCTGAAGTTTACGAACACAATGATTTATTATTAGGAAAAGGAAAAAAAATTGATGCCAAAATCACCAAATCAGGTGATAAACAATTAACCATTAAAACACCAGGTTTTAAAGACCATCATGTTATTATAAAGCCAGAAAAAAGATCTCCATTATTTTATCCTTTAATGACATTGGATTTTCCTTTCTTGTTTTTTGGTTATGGTTTTACTGTTTCAGATAAACCAAAAAATTTCAATTATAACAAAGAAATTATATTAAAAAATGAAATTAAATATGCGAAAAGAACAGAAACTGAAAAATATATTTCAATTTCAGCCTTGAAGTTAAATATTAAAGATGTCACAAAAGACATTCAAACTTTTTATCTAATAGATAATGAGAATGTTGAAAATGAAATTCTGCATGCAAAAGAAAACAGAAAGTTAGAGGAAGAAAAATTGAAAAAAAAATCAAAAAAGAAGAAGAAAAAAAATGAAGAAATCGAAATCAACTATTTAAATGATTCAAATTATAGCGTGAAAGTTAACGAAACTAATTTAACTGAAGGCCTTTTTGACATGCTTAAAAACTCAGGATATGTTGATACTGTTAACAGAATATTTCAAGACATTAACAACACGTTATTTGTGCAAGGTGAAATTAATCAGATAGATGAGTTCATTATAGAGGGTCGATACTCGTCATATACGAAAATAGGCCTCGAGATTAAATGGCAAATACTAAATGCTTATGATGAAATAATTGATTCAATGAGTGTATATTCATTTTCAGATCCGTTTCAAAATACTAAGTTCAAAGATATATTGGCTGATGCTGTTGATAGAAGTTTTAACACCTTACGAAATACAGATTTTTTTATCAATCAAACAACGAATACATCTGATTTTTCAATTAAGGACGAAAAACTCACCATACAAAAACCTAAAAACATTGTAAAAGAGCCAACAGATGCAAGCTTAGCGAGTGTTATCATTAAACGAAAAGATAAAGGTCACGGATCAGGGTTTGCAATTTCAAACGATGGCTATATTTTAACAAATTACCATGTAATCGCAGGAAAAACTAATTCAAAAACTGAAGAAATTAAAGTTTTACTTTCTGATGGAACTGAGCTAGATGTATCAGTCATACGATTTAACAAAGCAAGAGATATCGCATTATTGAAAGTAGACTATAAGTTCGAAAAAGCATTCTTATTAAAATCAGAGAAAGAATTTCAAAATTTAATGCAAGTATACACCATTGGAGCGCCTAAATCGATAGAATTAGGTCAAACAATGACCATTGGGTTGATCTCCAATGAGCGCAAGTTAAAGAACAATAATACATTGCAATTGAATATTAGCATTAATGGTGGAAACAGCGGTGGTCCTTTATTTGATAACAAAGGTAATTTACATGGTGTAATTCAAGCTAAGTTAGTAGGTAATTCAACCGAAGGTGTAGGGTTTGCAATCCCATCCTATTTAATTTCTGATTACCTTAATATCAACTACACCAAATAAGACAAGCATGAAAAAAGCAATTAACCTTATATTTTTTATCACTTTTTTTAGTGTAAATAACTTTTCTCAATCACTAAAACTTGGTCTTAAAACGAGCTATTCCATTCCATATAACCAACTTGGGAAAGCGACCAAAAATGGCTTATCCTATGAATTATCATTTTCTTCTGATTTTTTCTATGATGTAAGAAAAAGACTATACGCAAACGTAGCGATGTACAATACTTCAAACGTTCCTTTTCTGAGTTCTAAAGATTATTTCAATTCCTTTCAAACCGTTGATTATTATATTGACAAGGCTATAAACCTAACAATAGGAACAGGCTTAGATTATTCATTGTTAAATCTTAAAAACACTAAGTTTTATCTTGGACCAGATGTGTTTTTAGGTAGAAGCTTTGTGAATTACCATGAATCTCCAGAAGTGTATTCATACAAAGAATCTATTTTTTTAATTGGTTTTAAATTAAGATTAGGAATAGAATACAGTATAAAGAATTTAAAATTATTTACTGAATTTTCGCAAAGCTCCTATTTTTCAACAAGTTATTTTTATAAGGAAATGTTTGAATTAGACCACAGAAGTTTTACAAACTCATCTGAATTCGGAATTGGAATTCGATTTTAAATAAACATATATGAAGAAAATTACATTTATTATTTTACTTGCTATTATAGCTTCTTGTAGTAAGCCTGAATATCCCAAAGTGAGCATAGAAACGCAATTTCTAAGCAATGGGGATTTGGTTATTAAAGGAAGTATTAAGAATGCCAAAAGCGGTTCAAGCACAAGCAATAGAATTGGCTATTCGTATACCACCTCAATTAATGACTTCACCAATGAAGTACAAGTGTTTTTTTCCAACACCAATTCTTTTATAGACACAATTGCATCTCAATATTTACCATCAAATACTTACTATTTTAAAGTGGTTGGCGCAAACGATTATGGAAGAGGTGAAAGTGAAATTGTAACGGTTTCAAACTCAGACAACCCTATTTCGTCACCTTGTGGCTTAACTAACAATATGTACATTACAGATTGGCATAATGGTTATATTGACACAACTTCTTTTTATTCATCGGGCTCTTTTTGGAGTAGTACAAGCACAACAAAAAAATACATCTGTCAATTAATTAATGGAGATGTTTTAGAATTTACATTTAAAGTTGTTCCAGGATCAGGCACTTATACAATAAACGGAAATCTCTTAGCCAATAATAATTCAGTTGTAATTTCCAATAGTAATTTTCAAAATTATGCCATAAGCGGAAATCTAATCGTCACTCAATTATCTGATACAAAATTCAAAATTGATTTTTGTGATGTGAAATGGTACTACGGTAGTTATTATTACACATCTCTATCATTGGATTTCGATTATTAGTTTAACTTTTACTAGATTGCTGCATCCAACGGGCAACATACTTTCCGATAATATCGAATTCTAAATTCACAGTGTCTCCAACCGCTAAGGTGTGAAAATTCGTATGTTCAAGCGTATATGGAATAATACAAACGGAGAAGCCACTTAAGGTAGAATCAACAACTGTCAAGCTTGTTCCATTCACAGAAACAGAGCCTTTTTCCACAGTAATTTGGTCAAAATCATACTCAAATGAAAATTTCCAACTTCCATTCTGGTCTTCAATTGCAACACATTTTGCAGTCGTATCAACATGTCCTTGAACGATATGTCCATCTAATCTTCCATTGAATGTCATACAACGCTCCAAATTCACTTTTGTCCCAACATTCCAAGTAGATAAATTGGTTTTATCAAGGGTTTCTTGAATAGCTGTAACAGTATATTCATCATCCGAAATCGATACGAC
>CAZHPL010000043.1:10879-15706 GCA_964534495.1 uncultured Lishizhenia sp. | reverse complement strand
ATAGTATTTCAACCCACCTAAACCAATTTGATGGTATAAAGTTTCTTTTTCAGCATCTGACATGCCTTCAATGTGTCCGCGTTCTTTCGTCATTTCAGCAGCAGTTGAGACTACTTCGTCCATTAAATCATCCGCATCTACAACTGTTCCTTCGCGTGATTTCATTTTGCCAGTTGGTAAATCAACCATTCCATACGACAAATGGAAACAATTATCGGCCCATACGTAGCCTAATTTTTTCAGAATTAAAAACAAGACTTTAAAGTGGTAATCTTGCTCGTTTCCAACCGTGTAAACAATTCCATTCAAATCGGGAAAATCTGCAAAACGGTCAATCGCGGTACCAATATCTTGTGTCATGTAAACTGCCGTTCCATCTGAGCGAAGTACCAATTTTTCGTCTAATCCGTCTGCTGTTAAGTCAATCCAAACAGAACCGTCTTCTTTTCTGTAGAAAACACCACTTTCCAATCCTTTTAAAACTTGGTCTTTTCCCAATAAAAACGTGTCTGATTCGTAATATAATTTGTCAAAATCAACACCCATCATTTTATAGGTAGCAGCAAAACCTTCATATACCCAACCATTCATGGTCGTCCACAGCAGATAAACTTGAGGGTCACGTGCTTCCCACTTTATGAGCATTTCTTTAGCTTCACGCAAAATCGTAGTATTGTTTTTTGCTAAATCTTTAATTTTCGCATCAATTCCTTCAATCGCTTTTTCGTCTTTTCCAATTTTTGCTTCTTCGAACTGAAGATAAGCTGTTTTTACAGTCTCGTGAAAGCCTGAAAAATCGCCTTTATTCCATTGCTCAATGATTTCTTTTGCCTCAGCATTAAAGTGTTTGTCAAACTCAACGTAGTATTTCCCAACTAATTTATCACCTTTCAAACCTGTATTTGAAGGCGTTTCACGTTCACCATTTTTATTCAAAGGAGAAAACTTTTCCCACGCCAACATGCTTTTACAAATGTGAATTCCTCGGTCATTAATCACTTGTGTTTTAATCACTTTGTGACCATTTGCCTTCAAAATTTCAGCGACACTATAACCCAAGAAATTATTACGCAAGTGACCTAAATGGAGCGGTTTATTGGTGTTTGGCGAAGAATATTCCACCATTACCGTTGATTTTGAACCCAATGGAGAAAAGCCAAATTGCTCGTCTGCATCTATATTTCTCAAGGTATTCAACCAAAAAGCATCGGATAGCGAAAAATTCAAAAAGCCGTTAATGGTCTCGAAAGAACTGATTTCAGGCAAAAGTTGAGCTACAAACGCACCAATTTTGTTACCCGCTTCCACAGGTGAACATTTCATTATTTTCACAAAAGGAAATACAACCAAAGTCAAATCTCCCGCCACGTCCTTTCTCGTCTGCTGAAACTGAATTAATTTTTCATCAATCTGCAAACCAAAAAGTTCCTCTGATTTCTCCAGCAATACTGCTTTGATTTTTCCTTCCATTCTAGTGTATGTCTTGTGCTAATTTTTCAATAATTCCAAAGGCAACTTCTGCCATTCTATTTTTTTTGTCGTCCAAACAGGGATTTACTTCTACCAACTCAAAGGCAGCAAATTTGGGATGTTTCACGCATTTGCTGAGCAATAAAAGTGCTTCTTCAGGGTGCAAACCTCCTGGTACTGGCGTTCCTGTTCCTAAAGATGTAAACTCAGGATCCATCGAATCCACATCAAAAGAAACATAAATCAAATCGCAAGCTTGTAATCGTTCATTGATAATATCCATTACGTCATTGATACCTTTTTCGCGGTATTCAGCTACAGTAATGTTTCTGATTTTCAGGCTTTCCATCAAATGATCTTCTTCGGGCTCGGTATCACGCACACCAACAAAAATCAAATCTTCAGGTAGAATTGCACCTGATTTTAAACTATTCCAACAAGCAATCGTTTCCTCATCGGGTTGATTGCGCTGACACTCCAAATTATCTACTCCCAAAGCGGTTGCAAGCGGCATTCCGTGTACATTTCCCGAAGGTGTCGTAAAAGGCGTATGCAAATCACCGTGAGCATCAATCCAAATTACGCCCAAACGTTTATCAGGGTAAGCTAATTTCAAGCCTGCAATCGTTCCTCCAGCTGAACCGTGGTCACCTGCCAAAATAAAAGGCGTTTTACCATTTTGGATTGTACTTGGTATTTCTTCACGCAAAGCTTCATACACATTTATGATGCCGTCAATATTTTTAGCGAATTGGAAACGTGTAGGAATGTCCAAGAAATTATTAACTAAAGGGATAAAAGTTGGCGGATATTTATGGAAAAAATCACTTTTTAATCCTCTTGCAGCGACGGCAATTGCTTGTGGACCCAACGATGCTCCTCGGGTTCCTGCTCCTAATTCAGAAATATTTAAAATTAGTTGTATTTGTTTAGGCATAAACTGTTTCTAAGTCTAGGCAAATATACAGAATAGACTCGGAAATGAAACAAGATGCTACTTTCAGTTGGTGTATTTGCCAAATTCACAACCCCCTAGCGAGCCGTAAATCGTCTTTTTTTCTTGCCACTTCCCTCCTACTTTTTCAAAAAGCGTCAAACTTCCTTGAGCATAACCACCATTCCACAATTCAGTATGATTGCGTTCCCCTTTTGGATTTTCATAATTTACTTTTAACATCGTATTGCGTGGACAATGAAAGTCAATCAACAATTTATAATGACGATTGGTGGCAGTAATTTTCCAGAAAACATTCTTTTCATCTTTTGAGCAATCCAAATTTGTTTTTGCTTTTTTACCGATTTTGCTAAAGTTAAATTCAATCAATTTTCCTTCGTCGTAGAAGGCAACCAAAACTTTTTCATTGAATGGAATACCAAAAACTACTGGTCTTCCCCCACCAACATCCAAACTTGTTCTTGTGAGTGCATTTCCTTGTTTATCACGCCAGTTGTTGCAGTTCAACCAAATCCATGGATTCGTGTAATCGCGTCCCCAATTTTTATCTTGATAACCAAACGAGGTCTCTGGGAATACATCAAAAACTTCACCGTTGTAGATGATTTCTCCTTTAAATTGCGTCAACATTCCTTGCACATGCCAATACATTTTGAACGCCTTCAATGCCCTGAAAAAACGACCCGTCCCATAACCTGCATCATAACTTAGTACTTTGGTTGCCGTTAAATTCCATTGCATACTCCCACCATCCGACATCCACTCTGGGTGCAAGCCCGCCTCAATAGAATCCACATGCACTTTTCCAGATAAACTGGTTTCCGTAAGCACCGCTTGACCTATTTTTACATTCAATTTCTTAGTATCAAATGAAGCTTGACTCATGGAATAAAAGTTGTGTAATTGTACCGCACCGTTTTCTTTCCAAGTACCACATTTCAGCATAGCATAACCCGGTTTTTGTGGTTTCCCAGGCACTTGACCAAATACGACAGAATCTTTTGCCAACTTGGGATTTATGAAGTAATATTCAATAAAAAAAGATTGAATTTCGCCTGTTTCACGATTCACTGCAACAAACGAATGCCACCACCAATCATAGCCATTTTTCAGGTAAGAACCTTTCAAAAAACCAGCGTTTTTAGTGGTTTGTGAAAAAGCAAACGAGAACAAATTTGCCATAAAAACCAAGAGAACAATTGTCTTTTTCATGCTACAAAAGTAAGTGCCAAAGTGGTAAATTGAAAAATTAGCAGAAATAACTTCAAAATAAAGTGTACTTCGCTCGAAAAAAATAACTTTGTGAGTAAACAAGGGGATGTAGCTCAGTTGGCTAGAGCGCTTGACTGGCAGTCAAGAGGTCGTCGGTTCGAGCCCGATCTTCTCCACAAAATTGAAACGTGCGATTCCTTTTAACACTTATTTTATTGGTTGGCTCATTGACTTCTTGGAGTCAAAAACAAAAGCCATTTTCCGGAGAATTGACCTACACCATTGAACGGGTTGACCAACCTGATTCTTCAAGGGCGAAAATGTTGATTTACGCGAAAGACTCACTTCTTAAAATCGTGAATTTTAACAGTTTAACCGGAAAGCAAGAGTTAATCAAGCATCTTACTTACAATAAATCCTATTTGCTAATTGAAACGCCATTGCAAAACTTTGCTGTGCGCACGGAAGAACATTTGAGCAAAGACACGCTAAAAAACTTCACTTTTCATCGAAAAATGGGAAGTAAAAGATTGGGGGGTTTGAAAGGAAAACGCTACCTCGTGAAATTGAGAGGCGTAAAAAATGAGCTCAATTACTTTGTTTATCCAAAAATTAATTCAAAATACGCCAACACAATTGAATTACCCGGATTGCCCCTTTTGTTCTATGTTTCAACAGAAAATGGACTGTTTAAATACACCCTCGAAAGCTATAAAGAAAGTAATCCACCCTTGGAATTATTCATGATTCCAAAAGGATTTAAGAAAGTAACATTCGACGAATTTGCGGAAGAATTTTCCAAACTCTACGAATCCGAATAAGTTCTTTTTTCAACTAACATTTCGCTGTTTAAACAATTCACTTTTTCACTGATATTTGGCGGTTTCATTGTTTATTTTCGTATGCTAGCAAAATAACGCATGGAAGAAAACGAATTTATCCCGAATGATTTTATCCAACCGGAAACAACGGAAACATCTTCGGGTAAAAAAAATAAAGTAAAAGAGCCCAAAAAAGAGAAGGAAGCAAAAGGACCCAAGGAAACGAAAGAAACAAAATTGGGAAGTAATTTGAAAAAGCGTTTCTCATTAGGTGATAAAATCGACAAGAAGAAATTGAAGATGTTTGCAGGTTCATTCCTGACATTGCTTTCTGTTTACTTATTCTTGGCGTGTTTGTCCTATTTTTTC
>CAZHPL010000043.1:0-10869 GCA_964534495.1 uncultured Lishizhenia sp. | reverse complement strand
CTTGGACAATCGATCAAGATCGCATTCTTGGCAAAGGATTTTTTGAGTTTTTGTTCGACAGTAATCAACAACCTGTTGAAAATTGGCTCGGTAAATTTGGTGCTTGGTCTTCGCATTTTTTGATTTATCAATTGTTCGGTTTCACTTCAATAGGCATTTGTTTTTTGATGTTCATTTCAGGAATATCGGTACTTTTTGACTACAAATTAGTGAATATCAAACGTGCTTATGTCGTGGTTTTATCGTACTTGATTTGGGGTTCTTTGTTCCTCGGATTCTTTGCTGAAAATGTCAATTATTTAGGCGGAACTTTCGGATTTTATTTGAACCAATGGTTAATGTTGACGGTTGGTGGAATCGGAACTTTTGCTTTTATCATCGTTACATTTTACCTGACTACAACCTTAATTTTCAATCCGGATTATATTGCCTTTTTCTCAAAACTGTTTGCTGCAAATGACGTTTTATCGTTGGCCAATGCAACAAATGGTGTGCAAAGTGATCAAGCTTTTGAAGAAAGAACCAATCGTTTCAAACCAGCAGAAGACATCATCATACATAACACCATTCGCGATGATCAAATCAAGGAAGATGAGATTTCCGAAACGGTGAATTTTACCGATGATGAAGACGAATACGAAGAAAGTGAATTAGTTGTCACCTACAAATCTCCTGAACCAGAAATAGCACCAAAGGAGGAATTTACAACTATAGATGATGATGACAATGATTTCGAATTTGTTGTGGCCACAGAAGAAGAAAGTACTCCAATTCCAGCTGTTGCTCCTACTACAACGCCTACTCCTTCCATGTATGGGAATTCCGACGAAGAAGAATTGGCAAAACGCTTGGTGCAAGAATACGGTGAATATGACCCTACAAAAGATTTAGAAGGATTTGTTTTACCACCGATTGAATTATTGAGAGAATATGGTTCGGGCGGGGTTTCGGTGAATAAAGAAGAATTGGAAGGCAACAAAAATCGAATTGTTGAAACGCTTTCTAATTACAAAATAGACATTGCAAAAATCAAGGCGACGGTTGGTCCAACGGTAACTTTGTATGAAATTGTTCCCGCTCCAGGTGTACGTATTTCCAAAATCAAAAACTTGGAAGATGACATCGCATTAAGTTTAAGCGCATTGGGTATTCGTATCATTGCTCCGATTCCAGGGAAAGGTACCATTGGTATTGAGGTACCGAATTCAAATCCTGAAATGGTAAGCATGCGTTCGTTGATTGCGTCTGATAAATTCCAGAATTTTGATGGCGAACTTCCTGTCGTTATGGGAAAAACGATTACGAATGAGACCTTTGTCTTTGACTTAACGAAAATGCCTCACTTATTGGTTGCAGGGGCAACAGGTCAAGGAAAATCGGTTGGTTTGAATGCCATTTTGATTTCAATCTTATACAGAAAACATCCTGCGCAAGTTAAATTCGTCTTGGTCGATCCGAAAAAAGTAGAGTTGACCTTGTATAACCGCATTGAACGTCACTTTTTGGCGAAATTACCTGGAGAAGAAGATGCAATTATTACCGACACATCCAAGGTTGTTAATACACTGAATTCCTTGTGTATAGAAATGGATGAGCGTTATGAATTATTGAAAGATGCTGGTGTTCGAACGATTAAAGAATACAATGCTAAGTTCATTGCACGTCGTCTAAATCCTGAAAAAGGTCACCGTTATTTACCTTATATTGTGGTCTTAATCGATGAGTTTGCTGATTTAATCATGACGGCGGGTAAAGAAGTAGAGCATCCGATTGCGCGTATCGCTCAGCTTGCTCGTGCGATTGGTATTCACTTGATTGTGGCAACGCAACGTCCATCTGTAAACGTAATTACGGGTATGATTAAAGCCAATTTCCCTGCTCGTATTGCCTTCCGCGTATTGTCAAAAATCGATTCACGTACCATTTTAGATGCTTCAGGAGCGGATCAATTAATCGGACGTGGAGATATGTTGATTTCCACCGGATCGGATATGAAACGACTTCAATGTGGATTTGTTGATACGGACGAAGTGGAAGACATCTGTGGATTTATTGGCAATCAACGTGCCTATCCAGATGCATTATTGCTGCCTGAATATGTACCTGAAGGTGGAGAAGCAGGTGGCGAAATGGATATGTCTGAAATCGATCCAATGTTTGTGGATTCAGCACGCATTGTGGTTATCAATCAACAAGGTTCTGCTAGTTTATTGCAACGTAAATTAAAGCTAGGCTATAACCGCGCCGGACGAATTGTTGACCAGTTAGAAGCAATGGGAATCATTGGCTCTTTTCAAGGAAGTAAAGCCCGCGAAGTTTTATTTGGAGATATTGAATCCTTGGATGAATTCTTGCGAGCAAAGGGGTTGTTGTAATCAATTAAATAGTTAGTAGACAGTCTGAAAAAATCTAACTTCAAACGAAAGAAAACTATTGATTTCAAAACATTTAAGAAATAAACAACATTTTTTAACAGTAATACTTATGGAATAACATTTGTTTATTAATCAATATTTAAAAGTAAAATATGAAATCATTTTATATACTTTTCTTAAGTATTTTAAGTACAAATTCTATTAGTCAACTGATTAATTTAAAGACAAATTTAACTGGAAAATTTATATTGACTTGTAATGAAACGGATCAAGAATTTATTGAATTATCATCTGAAAACTTTTCTAAAATCAATATTTGTGACTCTTTTGAAATTGAATACAATGAAAACGAAGCATGTATAAAATATAAATTTTTCAATATTGATTTTTCAACAAATGATTCTCTTTCATTAAACTTTTTTAACTATTTCATGGTCGATACAATTTATACTACTTCAAGTTGTATTGATGGGACTCTGTCAATAAACAATAAAGAATTAATTGAAAAAAATAAAGGTGCAATAATAATAGAAAATCTACCAGAAAAAATTTATATAGATTTTAATAATATGAAATTAGAATTTACCAAAAAAATTGAAGAAATCATGCTCATTTCATCAGGTAATGGTATCAAATTTGGAAAACAGTGGGGATATTCCAAAAATACAATTTCAAGGAGGGTAACTTATTCCAATAAAGAATAAATTGATTAATTAAACCGATAAAATCTTAAATTTACGTTATTATTTAGACGTTCTATATTTAACTCTGTACTTGTATAGAGCGAAGCTGTGAATTTGAACTTAAAAAATAGAATTCGAAAAGCATAAAATCTGTTTGTAAAGGCCGCTTTTAAAAGATGAGCTGTGAGGTGCAAAAGAGATGAAACGCACTCTACCCGACAGCTTGCTGACACCTATGCAAAAAAGAGCAATCACAATTTAACGAAGAAATTCCTGTCTTTGGCTTGAAAGACTTTTAAAAGGTCAATCATGCTGAAATACTCTACATTTTCGCTAAGCAACACCTATTGAAAGTCATTTTGATAAAAAACGAAATCAATGACAGCTCCTAAAGAAAATAGATAAACGGATGAATATGAACTTTCGTTTTTATTTCACTTCCAGACAATTACATTCAAACAAACCTTTTTCAATATCGATATCAATGCGTCCTAAATTGATACCTGCCCACCCCACTTGGTTTATCAGTACAGGTTGTTTGCTTTTATTCTCAACAAGCGTTGGCTTTTCCAAGAATGTATGTGTGTGACCACCTATTATGAGGTGAATACCTGACGTATTTTTTGCTAAATTCAAATCAGATGCTTTTGATTTATCTTCGTAATCGTAACCTAAGTGAGATAGACAAATAATTAAATCGCAACCATAATCTGACAATAAATTTGACATGGATTGTGCTGCTTCAATGGGATCTCTGTAAACCGTTTCACCGTATTTGTCGTCAGGAACTAATCCTTTCAATTCAACGCCTACACCAAAGACGCCGATTTTAATCCCGCCTTTTTTAAAGATTTTGTAGGCTTGAGTTTGATCGTGTAGAATGGTTTTAGAAAAGTTGTAGTTAGCACACAAAAAAGGAAAATTGGCAAAACGCTTTGCATTCTTAAATCCTTCTAATCCAATGTCAAAATCATGGTTTCCCATTGTAGCCGCATCATAGCCCATCATGCTCATGAGTTTCATTTCCAACTCACCGTGAAAGGTATTGAAATAAGGCGTTCCTTGAAAAACATCGCCTGAATCCAACAACAGTACATGCTCTTCCTCGCTTCTGATTTTTTCAATCAAGGTATATCGTTTTGCAACGCCACCCATTCCAGGGAATTTTGGATGATTGGCAGGAAATGGATCTATGTTCGAATGTGTGTCGTTGGTATGTAAAATCGTTATCTTCTTGCTTTTATGTCCTTGTAAACTACCTGCAAATAATTGGTTAGAAAGCAAAAGTGCACCACTTGCAAAACCTAATTTACCTATGAATTTTCTTCTATTCATCACTTGTTTGAATTCAATCGATTTTCAATAACCTCCGTTAAAACACCTTGCGCTTTCGCTTCTTCAATCAAAATATCTCGCAACAACTTTCCAGTAGGATTCATACTGATTTTCTTATTGAAAAAAGCCATTTTATCGCCTCCATTCGCCAAATAATCCGATGTGATTACGATAAATGTTTCGGATGCTGGGGCACTATTAAACTCCAATTTACCGTCTTTTATCGTCGCATTTGAAATTGGCTCACCTCCTGTTTTCAATAAATGCGTTGCTATTTCATCTTTTACGCTCATGGGTAATTCTACCCAAACAACGGTATTATCAAAAGGCATCACTTTGTAAATGTCTCCTAAGGTCACATTTCCTTTTCCAATGCTCGAACGTATGCCACCTGTATTCAATAAACAAATGATTGGCTTCGTCATGCGAATCGTTTTTGTTTGGTTGACAAACACAGCGTCGGCTACCCAATTCATCAAATTCGAAGAAGGGCGTTCAACCATAAAATCCACATTTGCAATAGCTAATTTCTCCCCCATTCGTTTTTCCAATGAATCGCGATAAGGCTTTATTTCTTTGTCTATTTTCTCATTGGATGAAATCTCACTAGATACGGGAGTTTTACCAACAGGAGCCGTTACCACTAAATGCGAAGAGCAAGCCCAAAGGCCTGCTCCTACACATATAAATACTATTTTCTTAAACATTATTCAATGATAAACTGCTGTTGCACTTCACCGAATTCTGTTCCCACTTTCAAGATGTACATTCCTGATTTAAAATCAGAAGCTTGCATTTCCAAAACTGGGAGATTCGTTTTTCTATCTGATTTCACTACACGTCCTTGCATGTCAGTAACCGTGTAAGAAGTAATGTTGATTCCATTTACTTGGGCATACACTTTATTGTTTGCAGGCACAGGGAAAACAGAGAAATTGCTTTGTAGTTTTTCTTCAATTCCAACTTGACAAGCATTGTAAGCCATTTGAGAGAAATCAATATGACAAGCAAATTCTGCTGAATCGATGAATGGATTTCTGTTTCCTTGTAAGCTAAAAATATACTCATGGCGAGCAATTTCGTAGTTATCTGGTGGATCTTGCAAATGCCAAGCTTTCAAAATATCTTGACTTTGGTTTGTTGGGATTTTCCAGTTGTTACCTAATTGACCGTTGTAGCATGTCGCCATGTACATGATTGCACGAGCAGTATTTCCTCTTTGTTGCACTCTAGGCTCGAACACCATTTGGTTTGAAGCATTGTAACCAACACGACAATCTAAGTATGAAAACCGGAAAATCCTTTTTTATTAAATTTTTAATTTGTTTGAACGTGGAGTGTTCGCATTTTGTAAATCCGTTGGATAAAGGTTATGTTGGTCGTTGTATTCTTTTTGCTCTGGGCTATCCGCTGGATACGTTGGCATCCATGAATGGCAATAGCTATGTTCTCTTGAGAAACCAACCGCTGTCCAATCAAAAGGATCGTTAAATACCTTGCGCTCACCTGAATAAACACAAGTTACATACGATTGACCAGCTGTTGTATCTTTAATCTCAAATTGATTCATCATCGTTGTTTTGTAATTGAAATACGAAACAAATGTGTGAGGATTAATCAAAGCACTCAAATTCGTTAAGAAGTTTGTTGAAGTTGAATTAATACCATTGTAGTAGTTACCGATGTTAGCACCAGAAGAAGTTACGTTTCCTGTTGCAGGAGCAGTCGTTTTATAGTTTTCGAATCCATCAGGGCCATTGAAAGCATAAACAGCAAAGTAGTAGTTTTGGTTAGCAATCACTCCACGTGGTGTAAAGCTAATACCTGAACCAACGTAAGCAACTTTTGCATCACCCACCATATCACCTCTTTTGTACGTTGTTCCGTCAACTGGAACGCCTGTGATTGCAGAACCGTTTTTCCAAAGCACGATGTATTTCTCAGCGCCTGTACCAGCTGTATATTGACCACCAACTGTGTACGCTTTTACTAATGGAAAAGTCAAACCAGAAGGGTTTGAAGTTGGTTCAGTAGCAATATTATCTGTTCCAACTGCAACTAAATTGATTTTGTAAGGATTTTCATCACTATCATCGTTAGCAAAAGAAATCATTGCAGAACGAGAACCTGTTCCTTGAGGAGCAAAATTCAACGTAAAGTTAGATGATCCAGCTGCTGGAATAGTTGTTGTAGTTAATCCGGTATTAAAATCAGCTGCATTTGTACCACTGATTGTCGTTCCAGAAATGGTCAACACTTGAGTACCCGCATTTTCGATTGTGATTGTAGTTGCAGCAGTATTTCCTACAACATACGTTCCATTATTGAAAACGGTATTTCCATTCATTTTAATATTGATTTCACGTGCTGGTGCAACGTAAGCAAAAATATCATTCAAATTACGTGGAATCAACTGATAGTTGGTGTTAAATTGACCAACCAAAGCTATAATTGAAACTGGACCCGTTGGAATTGCTGTTCCATCAATATTGGTTGAACCATTGATACGTACATCTAATGTATTTGTACCATCTGTTACTTGAACTGTACTGTTTCCAGTTGCAAAAGTACCTGTAGTAGTAAATGTTACGTTATCCAAGCGAACCAACTGAGCTTCTAAGGACTCATTAATGGAAGGAATCGTAACAACTAGTGGAGTTGGCATTGTTCCAGTTCCTAGATTCGTGAAGCTATTGGTAGGGGAAATTTCAAGCAAACCACTAAAATCATAAAGAACACCAGTTGCAGTAATAGAGTCACCACGTACAACAGAACTTAAATTACTTCCAAATGCAGGAATTGCGCCCGTTGCATCTTGAATATAACGGATGTTACCCAATTCAGAGCCATTTGTTACAACGCCTCGAACAGTAACTGTTTGTCCAATCCCCATGTTTCGGACATCGGAAATCGTTTGGGCATACGTACCTAATGATACAAGCGCCAAGATTCCGGACAGAATTGTTTTTTTCATAGTCTAGTTTTAAAATTGTATTCCAAGAGATAAATTAAATCTAAATCCGCCCCCGAACATAACTGTTGCGGATTGGGCATCAAAGCTATTATAAACTCCGTTAGCATTGTTCGTTGCGTCGGATATATATTGTTTATTTAACAAATTTGTGATTGTTCCACTGGTTACAATGGCAATTTTCTTCATTGGGTAACGGTAACCTGCAAACAAGTTTATCAAGTAATAAGAAGGCATTTCCCAAGATTCTTTACGTGCTGTTGCACCTTGCAAAGTAAACGGATCAAAATTGGCATAATATCTATCAAAATATTGTGCTTGCACTTTGAAGTAGAGATTTTTAATTGGTTCATAACGCAGTGATGCTGCCATAGCTGTTTGCGCTGCATCCCCCACGTGTACACCTTTTGCATCAAACGTAAATTGCAAAGAATCGTATTGAGGAATAATAATTGTTTTTGAAGAATTCCAAAACCAATTTCCGATTGAAACCATGAAATCTGCTGAAATTTTCTTTGTGATGTTATATGCAAAATCCACCTCACCTCCTAAATGAACAGCGTCCATTCCGTTAATATTTACACGGATAAATTCTGTTGGATCATTTGGATCCGGAACGGCAACCCCAAAAGGAATTGGTTTGTTTTTCCAGTTTGTTGCATAACCGTTAACATTTACGCCAAACTTCTTGTTTGCATAGTTATATCCTCCTTCAACTGCAAGAATTTTTTCATTGTTAATTACACCAAAAAATTGATTGGAGTTGTTATCAATAACATTCGAGAATTGAGGTGTACGATTTAAGAAACCAATATTAACAAATACACTTCCGTCTTTATGGACAGCATAACTTGCACCAGCTTTAAATGTAAATCCTGGAATAAATTTCCAATCGGTAGCATACGCTTTTAAACCTGCTGAAGATGCATCATACGTTTTTCCTTGGTAAACAATCGTGTCCGTAGCACCAATTCGAAGAACTGTGTCGCCCAAATCCAGTACTTTTTTCTGGAAATAATCAACACCTTTATAACCATTTAGAATTCCAGATAAGTTAACGAAATAAGATAATTTCTCACCTGAATACTCCATTTGTCCAAAAGCTCCAGTCCATTGCACAATTCCTTTGCGGTCAGCGTTGTAGGCGTTTTTTGCAATTTTATCACCCACAACTTGCATCGGATTAGCATCGTTTTTATCGGCAGTACTAACAAAATAATCACCTCCTAATAAATCAGTAATTACTTGATAATGTCTTCCTTCATAGTAACGAACATCGATACCTCCCGAAAACTCAATTTGCTTGTTGTATTTGTAATTAAATTGCCCTAAATATCCTGTCCAAAAGTGATTGTTAATGGATGCATACATGATTTGACTGGACTTAATTTTAGTTGGGTCATAAACCGGGTCAATATTCGGAGTACCAAATAAGGAGTTTACACGATTTTCTTGAATTACTTGATCCCAATTAATTAATCCATCAGGATTTCTAACTAATGCTGATGTATTGAAAGCACTTGTTCCACCACCAATCCCAATTGACATGTACAACAAGTTTGAAATCGAAAGTTTATTATTTACTTTCCAAAAGTCTTTCAAGGTAATTTGTGGCTTTGTGTAATAGTTCATTCGCTCACTGAAATACTCTTGTTTTCCATCAACGGTTTTATATCCCCAGTGCTGATTAAAACGAATGCCCATATTGTAGAAAATCTGATTGGTATCCACATTTACTCCCAAGTTCCGTGCAGCATCGGTGTTAAAATATTGAATGGACTGGTTGTAAGCGCGTTGACCGTGCCATTGAGGTGCTGCAAAACCAGAAAGTGTTGTTAAATGTTCTTTCCATTTCTTAGAAACTTTAAAATATCCAAAGAATCCTTGACTTGGAGTTCCATACACCCATCCTTGACCTTGTTTGTAGGAAGCTGAAACTGTTAATCCCCATCCACCTTTTAATAAACCTGTATTGTAAGAAAACGTAGAACGTAACATTTGTCCTGTTCCGTATTCTTGCTTAAATGAACCTCCTTTTTTGTTACCAATTCCTTGTGTCAAGATGTTGATAGTACCTCCAATAGAAGGCATTGCAATTTTCGTGGCTCCTAAACCTCTTTGTACTTGCATTTGAGCAGTTATCGCATCTAAACCAAACCAGTTGGACCAATACACCTGACCATTTTCCATGTCATTCACGGGAACACCGTCAATCATTACACCGACATTTCGTTGATCAAATCCACGTACATTGATTCGGGCATCACCATCTCCACCACCTTGTTGCGTAGCATAAACACCTGCTGTACCATTCAACAACATGGGTAAGTCACGTGAAGCTAATTCCTCTGTAATTTTTTGATAGGGGATTTTTGTAACAGCAAAAGGGACATTTCGGTCTTTAACGATGTTTCCTATCACTTTTACTTCTTCTAACTCTCGACTTCCTCCTAAAACCACATCTTTTACAATCGTTGGTTTATCAATGGTGATGTTAACTTTAAGTGTATCGAATGAAGGCATAAATACAACCAACAAATACTTTCCATAGGCCAAGTTCGCGTATTCGTAATGTCCTTCAACATCAGACAAAGCACGAAGAGGCGCATCTTTTTTGTTGGCAAACAAACTTAACTTAGCACCAACAACAGGCTGGCTTGTAACATCATCTGTGATTGAACCCGATAATTTACCCGTTTGATTGAAGGCAACAAAACCGATGAACAGTGTGGCAATTGTAAGTAAAAACTTCATTCGTATTTATTTAATTCAAAACTTGTTTTTCAAACATGAAAAAAGGCCGATTTCTCGACCTTCTAATCTATATATTTACAATTATTTCAAGATAACTTTCCTAAGTGTACTTTGACCATTATTGGTTGTGATACGCAAGAAATAAACACCACGCAAACCATCTAAATCCATAGAAACTAAAGGTTTGTTAGATAGATTACTTACTGTTGCAACCGTTTGACCCAATGAGTTGATAACAACAATGTTTTTCAATTCACCGTTAGATTTTACGTTTACAACTCCATTGCTTGGGTTTGGATACACCATCAAAGAATTTTCTGTAACTTCATCAACAGCAGCAGGATTACAAGCACAATCATGCGTACCTAAAGTAAACCAATTTCCATCTAAAATTGCATTTCCACTTGTTCCAAACAAAGTGTCGCCATTTGCATCCAAACGAACAACTACAGCAGGAATTGTATCGTATTCTAACATTGGATCAAAGAAAGAAGGATTTGTTGTTACACCTTTTTTGATGGATGCTTTACGAATCATACTATGTTCTTTTGTAATCAACACACCAAGACCTGTACTGTATGGGAAAGTTGTTGACCATGCACCATCGTTTCCTGAAGAAGTTCCTGTTTCATTTGCTGGATTTTCACCAATTTTACCAAATACATCAACTATAATCATTCCAGGTATATTAGTAGCATTGATAACAGTTGTAGCTACAGTCGGCAAAGTACCTTTTGCTAAAATAACTGCA
>CAZHPL010000042.1:8989-15953 GCA_964534495.1 uncultured Lishizhenia sp. | reverse complement strand
AGGTGGTTTTACACGTACCATTCAACATGGAGCAATTTTGGAAAAAGGTGGTGTTGCCTTTTCTGCTGTGCATGGTCTTGTAAGTGAAGCCATGAAAAAGCAATTGAACATGCAAGGAGAATCATTTTTTGCAAGTGGTGTTTCCATTGTTTTACACCCTGAACATCCACGCCATCCAATCATGCACATGAATGTTGGTTATTTTGAATTGGACGGTGGTAAAAAATACTGGTTCGGTGGAGGAATTGATTTAACACCGCATTACGTAAACCCTGAACATGCAAAAATATTTCACACGGAACTAAAAAAGGTTTGCGACAACTACCATTCAGATTTCTATCCACGATTCAAAAAGTGGGCGGATGAATATTTCTATTTGCCACATCGTGAAGAAACGAGGGGAGTAGGAGGTATCTTTTTTGATCATTTGGACGATTCTTGTGGTGTTGAAAAAGAGCAATTGTTTCAATTTTGTTTGGATTTAGGGCGTTTGTTTCCGATTGTTTATGGTCAACAAATTGGAAGTGTTGAAGTCAAAGAGCCGGCAGCATCGGAGAAAAATTGGCAGTTACAACGTCGTGGTCGCTATGTGGAATTTAATTTATTACACGACCGCGGAACGAAGTTTGGGATCTATTCGGGTGGTCGAACAGAATCGATTTTGATGAGTATGCCGCCTCGCGCTGAATGGGAATACAATTTAATTCCTGAGCCAAATTCCGAAGAAGCAGCAACTTTGAATTGGTTGAAAGCAAAACCTGATTGGATTTGATGCTTTAATGGCTTTATTCAAATTTCATTTTTTGAATCAAATCTTTGAAATATTCTTGACTCCAAATATCCAACTTGCTTTCATCCGCAATGAATTTTCTGACATCCTCCTTCACTGCTGGAATGGAGACTGCATCAATTTTCTGAGTTAGTAAGTCCAAAATTTGTGCTTGCGTAATTGTTGTTTCGTTCCAGTCATTTGTTTCTTTCGCTCGATTTAGAAAATGGTGTATGTTTAGTGGAATATTTTTTCGGATATACCATTCCATGTCGTACCAATCCCTTCCTTTCACGCGGTTTTTCCATTTACGGAATAACAAAGCGTGTAATTTGCCAGCAAACAAACTCGATGTCGAAAAGCAATTGACGTAAAACGAAAACGGACGAATCAATAATTTCTCTTGCGTATCGAAGCCCAATGGAGGAACGCGATCTATTTCAATTTTTATTTTTACGGATTTGTTGGAGCTAATACCGTGTTGTTTTACAATGTCTTCAAGTATTAATTCCTGCCAAATTGTTTCCGATTTCAGAAAAGCAGATTCAACCTGTGTTTTTATTTTCTTGTCTTTTTCGCGAATACTCACTTTTATACCGTGCGATTCAAACTCTTTTGTAATAGCCGTGAAGTAGGGTGCTAACGAAAAGGAAGGGTCCACCTCTAATAACGAAAAGTCTAAATCTTCAGAATAGCGATCCAAGCCGTAAAAGATGCGAAGTGCTGTTCCACCGTAAAAGGCAGCTTTTTTGAAAAAATCGGTTCTCGATAATGCTGCAAGCGCGATTTCCTGCATGATTTCGCGCATTGCCGCAAGTGTTTCCTCTTCATTTTGCGGGTTGTATTCCGCTATCCAATCCTTCATCATAGGCGTTCAATGGTATTAACAAGCATTTGTATACTTGATCTTTTTGGCGCATCTTCTACCCATGATTGAATGCTTGTAAGGTCTAATACACGAAGTTGATCCTCATCAATTCGCATGTCTTCCACAAGAAAATCGAGCGTTTGCGGGATGCTCCGCAGTAATACCCCAGACGTTAAAACGATTTTGTCACAAATTGCTTTTTCAGGTGAAGCGATAAGTGCTGTTTGTGTTTCGCTTAAACGCAAACTTTTTACACCAAATGAATAATAAGGCGTTGGCAGGTGTTGAAAGCTATATCTGCCAATTTGAGTTGTGTAGGTTTTAGAAGTTTTTGTGGTTACTGAACTAATTTCATACACACGCTCCGGTATCAATCCCCAATATGAAAGTGCTGTTTCAAGCGAAACATAACTGGGACCTCTGAGATGGTTGGCGATAACAAAATTATCAGGCAATGGAAGGTCTAATTCTGGTCCTGGAACATATAAGCCTCTTCGTAAAGAAACCAATTCACCACTTTTAATCATCTCACTTATTTTGTCATTGGGACGATTGTACGGAGCTAATGCTTCCATAACCACACTATGCGATAAGGGCGCAGCAGAATAGGCTTTTATTTTCCTCCTCAAATTCATTGTGTAAAATTAAATCTAATTTATCGGAATTTTTCCGATTATCCAATCATTTCTCTACAAATGTAAAAATAAATTGCATAAATCGCAATATTTCCGATTATAGTATTAAAATATTACATTTATTAAAACGAAATACAATTATATTTCAATAAAATGAAGTCCTCTCTATAGTTTACACGAGTAAAATAGAAGACTAAGCACCTTTACAAGATGCTGAAATTAGAAAATAAATTTAACTAATTGAATTAACAAGCAATCAAATAACCACTACCCATCCAACTATTCATCCTTCCAATTTTTACCTTTTGATTTCGTATAAGGTATCGGAATAGCATCTAGTTTTGTTTGTAGTGTTTCAACTCGTTGAATGATTTCATCCAATTTTTGTCTAAAAGAAACATATTGCTCTTCAGCAATCAATTTGTTGCTACGGTGAGTATTGGTCACGCCACTTGTATTGTCATATAATTGATATTCAACCATTCCTAAGCGAGACATGATACTTGGCTCTGTCTCAAATTCATGATGTGCTTTAATGTCATCGCCCCAAAGTACTGTCGCACATTCACTATACATTTTCTTCAAAGCTTGCGTTTCTTGCAGTAATAGTAAATCAGTGTTTGGATAATTCATTAAAGCTGTTTCAATTAAATCCAGTTCTTCTTTCGTTTCGTTCATTAATTTACTTGTGCCTGAAACCTTTCTGTTTAGCTCGGCCACTTCTGCTCTAAACGTTGTTAATTCTTGAGGGTTTTTAGCTACCAACGTTTGGTTATTCCATCCTTTTACTTCAAAAGCTTGCTTATCGATCCATTTTTCAGAATTGCCATTTTTAACCATTGAAACACTTACATAATAAGTTCCAGGTGTTACTAAAAAGCCATTACTACTGTTCACAGATGAGGTGTTGTTGTTACGCAAATTCCAATTCATTCGCACGATTCCTTTGCTTGGGCTACTTACCATGCGACGAATTTCTTTTCCACTTGCATCCGAAATAGACCAAACTAATTGACTTGCTTGTTCTAATTCCTCTTTTCTTAATTCATCGAAACTAGGGTAGAGAACGTCTTTTTTCTCTTTTTCAAGTGCTTTTTCTTTCTCCTGACGCAAATCTTTGAGCGTTTTAAATTCATCTTTCACATACAAAGTAAAGGTTGCACCAAATTCAGGGTTTTTAGAGGCCCACATATTATGTCCTTGAAAACCTGTCCCTTCCAGTCCAAGCGGGTCCGCAGGCACATATAACAAAGCATTTTTCACTGGAAATAAATAGGCCTTTTTATCCAAGTTTTCTTTTTTCAATTGACGTAATGGAGCATAATTATCAAGCACATAAAATCCACGTCCGAAAGTAGCTGCAACTAAATCACATTCTCTTTTTTGAATGTCTAAATCGTAAACCGCTATTGTAGGTAAACCCGAAAGTTTAGTCCAATGTTGGCCGCCATCATTTGAGAAAAATGCCCCAAATTCCGTTCCAGCAAATAATAAATCTGGGTCAACGAAATCTTGTTTGATGCAATACACATTTCCTCTTTCAGGTAAATTAGAGGTAATTGAAACCCATGTTTTTCCTTTGTCATTTGATTTATAAAGTAACGGTTTAAAGTTTCCTTGTCGTTGAGGATTGAAGGCAGCAAATACAACATTTTCATCGAAAAGAGATGCCGTTAACATATTTACACGTGTGTTTGCAGGAACTCCGGGAAAACTACTGTATTTTGACCAAGTTTGTCCATCGTTTTCAGAAACTTGAATTAATCCATCGTCTGTTCCAATATACAAAAGACCTTTTTTCTTCGGTGATTCATCCAATGCGACGACATTTCCATAAATAGTAGTTGAAGCATTTTTCATAACCGCGTCAATGGTCCAAACTTGACCCATAATTTTTTCTTTATTCCTGTCGATTTGTTGCGTTAAATCTGGAGAAATCACTTGCCAATCATCTCCTCGATTAGTAGATTTAAATAGTTTGTTCGCAGCAAAATACAATGTGGATGGGTCGTGAGAAGATACAATGAGTGGTGAATCCCAATTCCATCTGTATGCCGCTTCATTTTTTCCTGGCTGTGGCTGAATAGGCGTTTTTTCACCCGAAACTTTATCATATCGAACTAAAAACCCATATTGAGACTGAGCGTATGCAATATTTGGATTTGACCAATCACTTGCTGATTCAAACCCATCACCTCCGTTTGTGATATACCAATCTGCATTTAATATTCCTGCTGCATTATTGGTTGCAGAAGGACCGCCCATGGAATTATTGTCTTGTGTTCCTCCATAGATGTTATAAAAAGGTGTAGCATTGTCTGTTACTACCTTGTAAAATTGAATGATAGGTAAATTATCGTAAAATTTCCACTCACGTGCATGCGTGTAGGTTTCGTACAATCCGCCATCGCATCCAACTAACCAGTGGTCTGTATTGTCTGGATCAATCCAAATTGCATGATTGTCCACATGTTTGTTGCTTTCTCCCGTTGGCTTAAATGTTTTTCCGCCATCTTCGCTATGGTGCATATAAGTATCCATCGCAAAAACTTTGTTCTTATTAAGCGGATCACAGAAAATTTCTTGGTAATAATTTCCACTCGTACTAAAATCACTTTGTTTTGACCAATTTTCTCCCTTGTTGGTAGATTTGAAAACACCACCTTTTCCATATCTTGCTTCGACGATCGCATAAACAATGTTTGGTTCTGCAGGTGAAACAGCTAATCCTATCCGTCCCATGTCTCGTGTAGGTAAGCCAATGTTTATTTCACGCCAAGTTTTCCCGCCATCAACGGATTTGTAGACAGAAGATTCAGGACCTCCACCCACGTAACTAGATTCTGAACGACGACGTTGATGCGCTGCTGCGTATAAGATATCAGGATTGGAAGGGTCGATTGCAATTTCTGAAATTCCCGTTTCTTCCGAAACAAACAATGTTCTTTCCCATGTTTTTCCTCCGTCAATTGATTTGTAAACGCCTCTTTCACCACCGCTTTTCCATAATGGGCCATAAGCTGCTACCCAAATGATATTTTCGTTTGTAGGGTGAACAATAATATTCCCAATATGCTCGGAGTTTTTCAATCCCATATTCGTAAACGATCTTCCTCCGTCTACTGATTTATAAACACCATCGCCGTAAGCAATAGAACGCTGATTGTTGTTTTCTCCTGATCCTACCCAAACGATATTGTTATTACTAGGAGCGATTTCCACACATGCAATGGAATAGGAACCGTAATTATCAAATACCGGTGAAAAAGTAATACCATGATTATACGTTGTCCACACACCACCACAAGCAGCTGCAACAAACCAATGGTCTTTATTTTTCGGATCAACGGCGATGTCAATTACTCTTCCCGAAGTGAGCGCTGGTCCGACCATTCTAAAAGAAAGAGCAGTAACTGTATTGGCTTCAAATGGAAGTTGATTAGATGTTGGTTGACTTACCGGCGTTTTTTGTGAGAAAGCTAAAAAACTTACGAAAAGTAAGAACAAAGAAATACCCTTTTTCATGCTGTGAAATTTCGCTAAAAGTAAAGAAATTTCTTACACTAGAAGTGGTTTTTACATTAATGTACCAAATGGAAAAATGTATGGCCTATTTTCTCTGTGCCGTCGATGCCAGTAATTTTATAGCGTAAAAAATAAACGCCTTCTACTGCATTAATTCCATTTGATTTCCCATCCCATGTTGCATTTGGCGCATTTAACTCTACCATTTTTATCCCCCATCTGTCAACGATAATGGCTTCCAAAGATGCAGCATTTAAACTTGTGATTCCAAATACATCATTGATGTTATCACCATTTGGACTAAACACATTTGGTATTTCGTATGTCAGTACTCCAAAAGGAATAACGATAATTTCACCGTTCCATGTATCCGTGCAAAAACCATTCGATGCTACTAAAACCACTTCATACGTTCCGACTGAATTGTAAACCATATTCACCGAATTAGGAGTTGTCAGTACCTGAGTTTGTCCATTTCCAAAATCCCAAGCGTATTGTGTTGCATTGGTACTCGAATTGGTGAAAGAAACGGTTAATGGAGCATTTCCAGACAGAGTAAGTGGACTTGCATCTGCAATAGGTGATGGTACAACTGTTACAACAATATTACTAGTTGTTGAACAGCCATTAGCATCCGTAACAGTTAACGTATAAGTTGTTGTTGTCGTTGGACTGACACTAGGATTTGTTCCAGGTAAATTATTGCTCCAAGCATAACTTAATGTTCCAGTTCCACCGCTTCCGTTAGCCGCGAGAACAGTGCTTTGTCCAACACAAATACTGACAGTATTTCCTGCGTTTGCAGTTACAACGGGTGGTGAACTTACCGTTACGTTTTGTGTTGCTGGACAATTGTTAGCGTCGAAAACAGTAATTTGATAAGTGCCCGGAGCCACATTTGTCAATATATTTGAAGTCTGTGGGGTTCCTGTTCCTAAGGCATACATATAAGGCGATGCACCACCATTGGCCGTTATCATAATACTTCCGTCTGTTGAATTGAAACAGCTTGGTTGCGTTGTATTAATATTGATTATACTAGGGCCACCGTTGGCAGAAATTGTAAAATCCAAAGTTGCTGTACATGAACTGGTTTGATCCGTAACGGAAACAGTATATGCACCAGCTGCTATATTTGAAGCCGTTGCATTTGTGCCTCCGGAAGGC
>CAZHPL010000042.1:0-8979 GCA_964534495.1 uncultured Lishizhenia sp. | reverse complement strand
AGAACCATTGGCTACGTTTACTGTAGCTGAACCATTTGAAGAACCACAATCCGCATTGACAATTGTACCTTGTGTTAGCTGAATTGGCGTAGCTGCATTAATGGTAATGGTTGTTGAATTGGGACAGTTGTTTGCATCATTAACCGTCACCGTGTACGTTCCTGTTGCTAATCCACTGAAAACATTCAGCGTTTGAGCCGTTCCGTTGTCTAACTGATAGGTCAACGTTCCAGTTCCACCTGAAGCAGTAATTGTTACTTGACCACTATTTGGATTTTGACAATTAACATCAACCGTTGTCGTATTGGTGATAGTTGGGCCTCCAGCTGATGGAATCGTTACATTTATTGTTTGCGAACATAGATTGGCATCTTGAACAGTTACTACATAATTTCCTCCCGCCAAATTACTTGCACTTGACGCATTTCCACCTGATGGGCTCCATGAATACGTTAATGTTCCTGTTCCTCCTGAACCATTTACGGTCGCCGCTCCATTCGTTGAACCACAGTTCGCTGGCGTTATGCCTGAACTAGTGAGTGTAATGGCAGTAGGTTCTGTAATGGTTATAGTTGTTGTACCTGTACATTGAGCGTTATCCGTTGCTATAATGGTATACGTTCCAGCAGCTAAAGCTGTTTGAGTAGCACCGGTTAAATTTCCAGGTGACCAAGAATACGTATAAGGCGACGTTCCGCCTGTTGCACTAACAGTTGCTGTTCCATTCGTCAAACCATGACAAGTTATTGCATGAACATTGGAAGAATTTACTGTGATTGTTGGACAAGGAGAAGTGTTGCAAGAAGGTAAACTCGAAATAGCGTTGATGGTTAAACTTGTTCCTGAATTATCAGTAACTTTTATAGGTAAAGTGCTTGATGGTGTGACAGTTGTACCCGTTGCGAAATTTGTCCAGGAAGCAGCCGTTGCACAAGAAGTTACTGGTGTTACGCCATTCACACATTGCGTAAATAACCATGTATAACCACATGCAGTACATTGTGCTTGGTTTGTAATTGGAGTTGAAGTTGCTGCGGTATAATATGCCCACGTATAAGGACCAACACCATTCGAAACAGTTAATGTTCCATTCGACTCAACACAAACGGTTAATGCTTGACAAGGGCTAACAATAATGGTTGCCGTTTCAGAACCACAAGGCAAAGTATAGGTAATGGTATGTGTACCTGGTCCTGCAGTTGCTGGGTTAAAAGTTCCATTTGAGCTCATTCCTGGTCCTGACCAAGTTCCACCAGCGGTAGCAGCAGTTAAGGTTACGGGAGCATCTGTTGAACATAAATTCTGAACAGGACAAATGGTGGCATCGCAACAATTCGCAGCTAATGGACTACATGCTCCTGCTGTAAAAGTTTGTACATAACCCGTTCTCGAAGAAGTGGAAGAAGTTCCAGTTGAACCACATGCGATAATATCACCTCCTGAATTTACATGTACATCGTAAACCTTAAAACTAGTAGTATAGGTTGCTAATTGCGTTAAATTGGCATCGTATTTTACAACACCTGTCGATGACCCCACATATACATTGCCGCAATCGTCCAAGTCAAGTCCACTATTACTGACTACATAATCTCCAAGTGAAGTTGTAGCATTTCCACCTGGAATGGTAGCCGTTGCTAAAATTGCTCCCGTTTGCAGAGAACGCTTGTGAACATTTGTTCCATTTTGCGTATAGAAAAAACTATTATTTGCTCGCAAAGCACAAATTCCTGAATTATCATAGCGGTAATTTTCGCATTTATAACTGAAATTATAACTATTCGGAACTTTAAAAATTAAGCTACTGTTTCCACACAAATTGAAATTTTGGTTGAATGCCCCCAAGGTATCATGCGTCATGAAATAATATTTTCCATTCGGGGAAGCATGAACGGCTCGCACTTCCTGAACAGTAGGAGGGATGGAGGTTGTATTACCTGTCGCAAAATTCTGACTGGTTAAGACTGCTCCAGTATTGATATTGATTTCATACATCGTTGCCAACAACGAAAATGCACTTCCTCCAGTTCCACCAACTATGAGCTTGGATTGATCGCAATTGAATGTAATCGTCCAAAATTCTGCATTGGATAAAGCCCCGCCAGGACTCGCGTTGTTCCATACTAAAGATCCACTTGTATTAATTTTTTGAATTTGAGCAGTAGATCCAGCTGTTGCATACGTATTACCATTTAAATCCGTTGCAATTGTTCCAAGCCATACATTGGATGTGTCATATGGCGTGTTGTATGTCCATTGTAGCGTCCCAGCTGAGTTGTATTTAATAACTTGAACAGGCATTACACCTCCCATGATATAAACGTTTCCGGCACCATCGCGCTCACATTCCCAAACACAATCCCAGTTGGTTGCAAAGGAAGGTGTCTGTGTCCAAGGGTCAATCACAATCGTTTCTTTTTTACTGTATTCACCTAATTTGAAATGAATTTCTTTTCCATGTTGAACAAATGATGAAGGAATCGTTTTTTGTTTGTTGCCTTGCGTAAATGTATATGGTTCGTGATCGATAATGTCCCCAAACAAGGTCGGAATATGAACAGCCCCATTTTCAAGTGAAATATCACGGTCATACAACATTTTGATTTGATCCGGGTTTGCACCTGGGTGTAAGATAATGGCATATTTTACCCCAATTTCAGGATGAACAGTAAACTCTATGTCAATCTTTGGATATACATTTTTGTAAACTATTTTTTCAAATCCTTTGACATGATTAAGGTTTTTGTATTGTTTGTCTGTAGTTTGAAATGTGTAACTATGATAGTCACTTGTCAACTCTTTACCGATTAATTCGCATTTGCTATCTGAGTTCCAAGACATATTGATTTCATCCGAACGGAATTCAAATTTGCCAACAACACGCTCCCATTGTTTATGGTCAGTATAGGTGTTATTTGCTAAATCATTGGCTAATTTTTCGCGTTCTGAACGGGGGATTTTTTTTGTTTCTAAAAAGGAATAAGTAATCCCTTTCTCAGCAAAGAAGATGCGTGTTGATCCAAAGTCAATAGCATATTCAATTTTTCCAAAAGCTTTATTTTCGAATTGGTCAAATTGCCCAAGATTTTCAACAAAAACTTTACGTTTGGAATATGAATTAATCCAAGAATTTTGACTTAAAACATTAAATGAAACAAGTAGTGATAGTAGTAGTTTTCTCATAAGTTTAGGTTAACGAACCAAGTGGAAGAAGGTTTGTCCTTCAAACTCCTGATTGTTAGGGCCTGTGACATGATATTTAATAAAGTAAACACCCTCTGAAGCTTTTGCACCGCTTTTGTTTTTCCCATCCCACTTGTAGTTTACATCACTTATTTTAACCATCACTTCTCCCCAACGATTAAAAATTGTTGCTTCTATTCCTGTTGCATTGCGCATAATAAGTTGATATCCATCATTGGCATTATCATCATTTGGAGTAAATACGTTTGGTGCTTCAACCACTAAAAGTGGAACTACAGAAATAATTTGATTCCATGAACTTTCACAAATTCCATTACTAGCAATCATGGTAACATTGTAAGTTCCTGTGTCAGCATATAAGGCATTTGTACTCTGTAGAGTTGTTGTTAAAGCTGTTTGTCCATTTCCAAAATCCCATGCATAAGTATTGGCATTCGTGCTTGTGTTTGTAAAAGAAACGCTTAAAGGTGCAAAACCTGAGTTTGGACTAGCGGTCGCAGTTGCAACTGGAACAGGTAAGATTTGTTGCGTAATGGTTGCTGTTGTATCACAGCCATGACTGTCTTGAACTAAAACAGAATAATCTGTTGTAGCATTTGGAGAAACATTTAATGGGTTTCCAGGTAAAACAGTGTTCCAAACATATAGATAAGGTGGTGTGCCTCCTGTTGTTACTGCATTTAATGTTACTTGTGTGCCGGCACAAACTACCGTTGTTGGGTCAATTGAAACGGTAAGTAAAGGCGGATCTGCTAAGATGATTGTTGCACTTGATTGACAACCTAATGAATCTGTTACTACCACATTTTGAGGTCCAGCACTCAAACCTGTGAAACTGGCATTAGATCCTGTTGCGCCATTGAATGTATAAGTATAAGGTGTAGGTCCTCCCCAAGCGTTTACAGAAAATGAACCATCAGAAAAACCTGTACAACTTGGATTTTGATACGTTGTGATGCTTGCAGAAACAGCAGGTTCGGCTGGTACAAAAACAGTCATCGTATCGGTACAACCATTTGAGTCTGCTACGTTTATAAAGAAATAGCCAGGGTAAGTATTTTCAAAAATTCCAGTGGTTGAAACGTTTAAAAAAGTGTCGACAGAATACATGTAAGTACCTGTTCCTCCAATAGTCGAAACGATAAAAGTTCCATTTGGTAAGTTACAGGTAGTACTTGCAACAGAGTCAAGAGAAATTTGAACTGAAGTTGGTTCGGTAATGGTTGCACTTAATGGTACGGTACAACCTTCTGAGTCCTGCACAGTTAATTGATATGTCCCTGCAGTTAATCCAGTGAAACTTGGTGTGTTTTGAGGTGTTCCATTTCCAATTATGTAGGAATAAGGAGGCGTTCCTAAATCAGCAAGTAAGTCAATTTGCCCCGTTGCCAAACCACTACAAACTGGATTTATTACTGTATCGATGATACCTGTTAAAGTGGAAGAGTCTAATACTACTGTACTCAAAGTTGAATTACAATTGGCTGTGTCTCGAACATAAAAATTGTATGTTCCAGCAGAAAGTCCTGTGAAATTTGAGTTCGCGGCAAAATTAATATTGTCATTTGAAAAAGCGTAAGCACCAGCTCCTCCTGTTGCATGTAATTGAACCGAGCCATTTGCTTGAAGACATATGGAAGGTGTCGGTGTACTTGTAAATACCAAAGGACTTGCAGGAGGTGTAACTGTTACATCATCTGTTAGCGTTACTGGTATTGTGTCTCCACAAGGAGTATAGGTGAATTTTGCTGTATACGTTGTCGTTTGTGTTGGACAAACATTTATTGTTGTTGAAGTGCCGATTAATGTTGTGTCTTGAAACCATTGAAAAGAATACAATGAATCGCCTGCTGGTTTAAAACGCCAAGCTTCAGGTGTCGTTACCGTCCAGTTAACATTAGAGTTTCTTCCGGGTGCAGTTATTCCTGCTGTACCTGCTAAGTTTTGTATGCCAATGATTGCTCTACCTCCGTTCCAACTTGAACATGTTTCTTTTAAAGTTACATAAACATCAATGTAATTGGTGGTTTCATTTAACACCATCATGTGTTTACTTTTCTTACTTGTACAACTAAAATGGCAGATGTTATCAAAAACAACGATAAATTGTCGGCATGGTGCTGTTCCTGTTAAATACCATTTAATGTTACCACAAACAGAAGGATCGATATCATGGTAAACACCGAAAACTTGACCGGCATTCACTAATGCTGTTGAGGGACAAGTTGCAGTATAAGACCAAGGACAACCACCACTAGCACTTGCAACATTAAAATTCAAATCTCCATTTGAGCCAATTAATAATGAATTATAGGTTGTTCCATAAAAACAAAAAGGGAAAGGTAAATTTATAACTCCACTCCAAACATCATCTGTATTTACAGAAACACCAGTTCCTCCTGCTGCACCATAATTTATGGGTGGTGTATGTGGAATTGATTCAACGGTATAAGATGTCGTTTCTTTTATATCAAAAAAGGAACCTGTTAAATTGGAACACGTTTGTGCACAACCATAAATCTGATCGGGTCCAGCATCAACATAAGGGCAAGGAACGCCGTTTTGACCGAATAATTGAGAGAAAGTAATAATTGAAAAGAACAGGATTACGTAATTTCTTAGCATAGTTTATAGTTATCAGTTTCTTTGACGTTGGTTTTTTACTCCAAGTTGCACAAATATAATCCGTTTTACGGAATTTAGAAATCAAATTAAACCCCACTCTAACTTGCTTTTCGTACCTTTGCACAAATTTTTATATGACTTCTAAAGTTTCGTATCTAGGAAATCTTCGAACTTCTTGTACTCATGTTGCTTCTGGAACACAAATTATTACAGATGCACCTGTTGACAATCATGGAAAAGGCGAAGCTTTTTCTCCTACAGATTTGGTGGCTACCTCTTTGGCATCTTGCATGATAACGATCATGGGGATTTACTGCAATGAACATCAAATTAATTTTGATTTCGCAGAAGCAGAAATAACTAAAATCATGGCTGCAAATCCACGTCGTATTTCCAAAGTTGTCGTTGAAATGGATTTAAGCGGAAACAATTGGGATGAACTAACACGCAAAAAAGTAATTGCGGCAGGTAAGGCTTGTCCCGTGGCAAAGACTTTAGACGGAAATGTAGAAATGGAATTTTTATTTAAGTAATGGAACAAAAAAACAAGTATCCCAGAAAAGAACGAACGGACATCATTTTTGGTGTACATGCTGTAATCGAGGCAATTCGTGCAGAAAGAGAATTGAATAAAATCATGATTTTAAAAGGAATGGATAAAGAACATTTCTTGCAAATCAAAGATGCACTTAAAGGCAAAAATTTCCAGTTACAATTTGTTCCAATACAAAAGCTGGATACTTTGACAAGTGGAGTTCATCAAGGTGTTGTTGCTTTTGTGACGCCGATTGAATATCAATCCGTTGAAACGTTGGCAGAGAAATTAATGGAAGATGGTATCAAACCAAATATTGTTGTTTTAGACCGCGTTACAGATGTTCGAAATTTTGGTGCCATTGCTCGAACAGCTGAATGTCAAGGGGTTCACGCGATTTTGATTCCTTCGAAAGGTTCTGCTTTGGTTACTTCTGATGCTATGAAAGCTTCTGCGGGAGCATTGAATAGGATTCCTGTATGTAAAACGGATAATTTGAAGAATTCACTTTTTTACTTGCAACAATTAGGTATTCGCATTGTAGCTTGTACAGAAAAGACAGCTCACCTCGTGCATGAAGTGAATTTACGCGGAGCCGTTGCAACGATTTTTGGCTCGGAAGAAAATGGTATAACGCAGGATTTGATTAACATGTCAGATATTCAGGCAAAAATCCCAATGCGTGGAAATATTTCATCTTTGAATGTAGGTGTGGCAACAGGAATGGTACTTTATGAAAAAACAAGACAAGATTTGTATGCGTAAAATTGGTTTGATTTTAGGTGTAATTGCAATTACATGGAGTGGATTTTCACAAGTTCGTGGAAAAGCATTGAACTTAATCGGTAAATGGGAAATCAAAGGCGGAAGTGGCTATGAAGTTTGGACTGCCAAAGAAGAGTACCTTTCTGGTTCAGGTTTCCGCAAGTCTAAATTTGGTGATTCATCAAAAGTGGAAGTGTTGACGTTGAAAATGGTGAATGGAACTTATATTTACGACTACAAACGCTACATGGATGGACGAGACCATTCTCAAAGTGCAATTAATTTTGTAGCGAAAGGAAAAAGATTGACGTTTCAAAGTAGCAATACACCTGAACCCATTTTCTTAACATACAAAATCAATTTGAAGAAAACCCGCTTGAAAATTACGGTTCAACACGGTTTAACGGGTAAAAAACAAAAAATGATTTTACTTCGTACCCAATAGTCGAATCGCTAGGGAAGGTATTTCACTTAATTCTCGGATGGTCCATTCATAATTGTAAGTGCTTGACTTGTAAGGGTCAAAAAGTATGGCTTGCATTCCTGCATTGATTGAACCAGAAATATCCGCGTGGTAATCGTCTCCAATCATTAATGACTTTTCAGCTTTTGCACCTGCGTTTTCTAAAGCAAAATCAAAAATGGCTTTTGATGGTTTATTTTGACCAATAAATTCAGAACAAACAATGATGTCGAAGAAATTTCGAATACCTGAATTTTCCAATTTCACAAATTGAACTTCCTGAAAACCATTGGTGATGATATGTAAATTGAATCCAATTTTTTTAAGACTTTCCAACGTTTCGATTGTTTCAGGAAATAACTTGGTTTGTCTTGGAGAAATTTCAACATACGCGTCACCCATGCGATGAACGAGGTCCTCATCATCTATCGAAAAATCATGTAACGTCAATCGAAAACGTTCGTAACGTAAGGATTCTTTGGTGATTTTTCCTTCGCCGTATTCTTTCCAAAGCAAGGCATTTTGCTGAATATAAACTTCGTGAAAGTGTTCAAATGAACCTGTTTTTTCAACTAAGTTTTCCGTTTCTAGTATATGCTTTAAAGCTGCTTCTGAATTAGCTTCGAAATCCCAAAGTGTTCTATCTAAATCAAAAAAAAGGTGTTTATCCGAAAATGACATAAGACACAAAGGTAATGATCGCTGCGTTAATAGCCATTCCAGCCGTAATTAGGGGAAAAGTTTGTTTGTCTTTACCATAGAATTTAGCAACTACAATGCTTCCAAGTGGTACAGAAAGGAAAAATGGCGCCCAAAAACAAATGCCGTAACGACCAAAACGTCTTTTGACACGAATAATAAAGCGATTGGTTCGCGTGAAATTTCGCTTTTTTGGAACAGGCAATCCTTGATCCAAAAGCATTTCACGTTTTCTGATTTTTCGTTTTCGATCCCAATCCAATACCAAATCACTTCCGAAATAAAATAGGGTTGCGCTAAACATTCCACCCGCAAAAGAAGCTAAATAAGTTTCTATAAAGGGCAAGCCTAAATGCGGGCCAGGTATCGTTGAAAACATGAACTTAACCATGCCAAGCAAGAAAATCGTTGTCAATGCGCTCCAGTTCATGTCGGATAATTACTAAACTTTAATACCAAAAGCTAAATCTCCTGCGTCGCCTAAACCAGGTACAATATAAGATTGAGCGGTTAATTCTGTGTCAATTGCGCCCACCCAAATTTCCGTATTGTCTGGTAAAGAACGTTTTACTAAATCAATAGCATCTGGAGTCGCAATCGCTGCAACCACATACACTTTGGAAGGCTTTCCACTTTTCAGTAATGCTTTGTAAACCGTCACCATTGAATTTCCAGTTGCTAGCATCGG
>CAZHPL010000041.1:0-16194 GCA_964534495.1 uncultured Lishizhenia sp. | reverse complement strand
AGCTGCTTAGTGTATTGGACCATCTTTAAAAGCACTTCTTCAGTTATGAGTTGAATTGCCTGCGCCAAGCAAACATGAGAAGAAGACAATTGATTGGTGTTTGTAACAGCTTTAATTGATAGTAATTCTTCCACTTTTATAGTTTTTAACATGGAAGAAGAATGGTTGAATTGAAAATAATTTGGGTTTAAATGAATAGCACCTGTTTCATGAATCGTTATCACGTTCTTTTTTAATCTATCAATTATGTTTTGAACTTCCTTTTCTTTTTGAAACGCATAAGGTGCAAGCCCCATTACTTTATATTCACCATTATTTACTTCAAAGCCTAAAAATGCAGTGAAGGCTGAGTAAAATAAACCAACAGAATTAGGGAAATTTAATTCTTTCAGTGTTTCAATTTTGCTGTCAGAACCTTTTGAAATAGTAGCCGATGCTATTTCTCCAACACCATCAACTGTTAGTATTGCCGCATCCTTAAACGGGGAAACAAAAAAAGAAGATGCAGCGTGTGATAAATGATGTTTTGAAAAAAGCAATTTCGTTTTATTCCAATTTATTTCACCAAAGAGGGTATTCATTTTTTCTTTGATTTCCCTCTTCATAAACAGCTTTTGTTTTACCCAAATGGGCATGTTTTTAGCGAAAGAAATCAAACCGAAAGGAGCTTGATTGATCAACTCGTCAACTATTCGTTCAAATTTTAGAAAAGGTTTTTCATAAAATACTATAGCATCCAAATCTATTGCCTCCATTCCGGCTTCATTAAAACAAAAAGCGATTGATTTTTCAGGGAAACTTGCATCGTTTTTTATCCTTGAAAAACGTTCTTCTTGGACAGCAGCAATGATTTTTCCATCAACAATTAAGGTAGCTGATGAATCATGAAAGAAAGCTGAAATCCCGAGTATTTTCATAATTTTATAGTTAAAAGTAAAAATAATCTGGCTATCGAAGTTTTTTGCACCATATCTACTGCTTCCCATCTAAAGAAATCAGCTGTTTTAGCTGATAGTTTGAAGCTATTTGGTTACCGAACGATAATTCTGATTTGCGATGAAAACTCACCTTTTCTATCAACTGATTTAGATGTGATTTTTGTGGATGAATTGGAAAGTGTAGAAACGCAAAAGTTGGAAAAAAAATATGGAAAAAGTAGTGATGCTTTTCGATGGGGAATGAAACCTGTTTTTTTGAAATATTTGCTCACTAAATTAGGCTACAGTAAGGTAATCTACGTAGATAATGACATTTGTTTCTTCTCGAATCCTACGCATTTATTTGATTTATTAAATCAAAATTCAATTTTGTTAACGCCTCATTATTATGATTTCAACACAGAAAAAAATCAAAGTTGGTTAGAAGCAAATTTTCGAATTGGATTATACAATGCAGGTTTTGTAGGGGTGAATCAAGATGCTTTAGAAATGTTGGAATGGTGGCGAAAAGCCTGTTTGTATGCAATGAAAAAAGCATTTTGGCGTGGGTTATATGATGATCAAAAATACCTTGATTTAGTGCCGATATTATTTGACAAAACACATGTGATTAAAGCCTATGGACATAATTTAGCGAGTTGGAATGAACAGTATCAAGAAGATAAATTGAAACGACTAAATGATCAAGTTGTTTTTATTCATTTTACTCCACATACAATTCATGCTTTTAAAAAGTCAGGTAGTAAGTTTAAAATATATTTTGATAGATATTCTCAAATGCTTGAAAATCGAAGCTATGATGTGCGATTATTGAATAGAAGAAATAGGAAGGTAGACTTTTCAGATTTCACCTATTACATTAAGTGGAGACTAGTTCGTATTTTTGAAAAATAATCGAACGGATGAAAAAAGCGGTTGTTTTAGGTTCAAGTGGTTTTATAGGAACTCATTTAGTACTTTTCTTAACGAGAATGGGGTATGAAATTGTTGGAATTGACATTCGTGATAATTCTTACATCTCTGATGACGATTATCAATTTATTAAAGGTGATATAAGAGATTTAGATTTTTTGAGAAATGTCATACCATTTGAATGTGATGAGGTTTACCAATTAGCAGCTGACATGGGTGGAGCAGGGTACGTGTTCACGGGTTGTAATGATGCTTTGATTCTCCAAAATTCTGCGAGAATAAATCTAAATGTTGCTCAAATTTCGGTTGAAAATAAAGTAAAAAAACTATTTTTCGCTTCTTCTGCATGTGTGTATCCTGAGTACAATCAGCGCGATAATAAAAACCCAATTTGCACGGAAGATTCTGTGTATCCTGCGCAACCGGATAGTGACTATGGCTGGGAAAAGTTAAGTGCTGAACGCTTGTTTTTGGCCTACAATAGAAATTTTGGTTTAGATGTAAAAATTGCTCGTTTACATAATGTTTATGGGATTTATTGCGCATGGAATGATGGGAAAGAAAAAGCACCTGCTGCATTAGCTAGAAAAGTCGTTGAAGCCAAAGAAGATGTTCAAATCGAAATTTGGGGAGATGGTAAGCAGACAAGATCATTTTTGCATATTAATGATTGTATAAACGCAATATACAAATTGATGCAATCAACTTGCTATGGGCCTTACAACGTGGGTTCAGAAGAAATGATAACTATAAATGGTTTAGCGCAGAAAGTTCTTTCAATCGCAGGAAAAGAAAATACAATTAAAAATGTTGTTGGTCCAGTGGGAGTTAACGGTAGAGTTTCTGATAATTCAAAAATTTTTAATGATTTAGGATGGAAACCTATTGTTGAACTAGAAGAAGGTATGAAAGAACTTTTTGATTGGATAAAAAAAGAAACGAATGAAGCCAAAAGCAATACAAATAGACTATAAAAAAGGACAGGATTTAGGCGCGAACAATTGGTTTAAGTGGTTTCCTTATCTCTTGATTATAATTACATTTTTAGTGTATGCAAATAGCCTCAGAAACGGTTACAATTTAGATGATGAATTGGTAACAAGAAATCATCCACTCACATCTAAAGGATTAAGTGCAATAGGTGAAATTTTCACTTCACCTTACTATAAAGACGATAGTGGTTATTCGTATGGCTATCGACCTGTGGTATTAATTTCCTTTGCAATTGAAAATGAGATTTTTGGTGAAGATCCTAAGGTTGGGCATTTTATAAATTTACTAATTTATTTATCAACCATTTTCCTTGGCTACAAACTTGCTGAAACTTGGTTTGGAGAAGACAAAAAATGGCTAGCATTTATGGCATTACTGTTATTTGCTATTCATCCACTTCATACAGAGGTGGTAAATAGCTTAAAAAACAGAGATGAATTACTGTCTTTATTATTTTCTTTTCTATTGTTTTTTCAATTTAAAAATGGTGCACAGTCATTTTCTATAAAGAAACTTTTATTTGTATTACTATTTTGTTCTTTGGCAATATTGTCTAAGAAAAGTGCATTGTCCATTCTATTAGTATTACCTTTTTATCTTAAGCTGGTAAATAAGTCATCTACTAAAACAATCTTATATTATTGTTTACCAACGATTGTAGTTATTTCAATTTTTGGATCAGACTTTCAATGGATATTGATGCTCAAAATAGCCATTGCTAACTTATTGTGTTTATTAATTGTTTATTCTTTAGATTATATATTAGCATTACCAAAAATTGAGTTCAAAATCAAAGAAAGGAAGTTTGAAATACATTTATTGTATCCACTATTGTCGCTATTAATTTTTATTTCACTACTTTTTTTAAGTAAAAATTATTTATTTGTTATTCCTATTGTTATGCTAAGTTCTCTTTTACTCATTAAGAGAACAATTTTTACAGAAGCGGTTACAATTATTACATTCTATTGTGTTGGTTTTATCCTAAAATCAAATTTAACGATTGAATTCACACTTGCATTAAGTGTGATTTTTATTGCAGAAAAGGCACTTATGATTCGTAATAATTATTTGTATGCTCTTTACTTTTTAATGATTGCACCTTATTTTTTATATTCTGGGAACAAACCTGAAATTATTCAGTTAATTGCATTTTTAATTGTTTTAGCAATTTATCTATTAATTAATAAATATCGGTTATTATTTTTAATTGTTCTTGTTTTATATGTTCTGAATGTAGTTGTTAGTTTTGATGTAAACTTATTTGGGTTACTGTTAATAAGCAGTTTGATTTTAGCTAGAATATCAGAATGGAGCAAGCTTAATTTAAGAAAATTTAGCTTGCTTTCTGTAATATTCATTTTCGTGTTTTTTGTGAAAAATGATTGCGAAAGAATTCAAGTTATTTCTTCAAAAACTAATATTGAAAACAAAATTAATAAAGTTATTTCCGAAGGTCGAACATTGAACTATGTTGAAAATCCATTAGTGAAATCAGTACTATTGCAGGATAAAGTGAATGTTGGCTTGAAAGTGATGGATTTTTATTCTGAAAAGCTAATTCTTCCTTATCCATTAAAGTTTTATTATGGTTATAACGAAAGGTATTTAGGGCCAGATAATGATATTCATATTTTTATCGGTTTCCTTTTGTTGACCTCCATGATTTTCTTAGCAATTTTTTTATTACTAAAGTCTAAAGGTATTGAGTTTTTTTTAGTTGTAGTTTTATTGTGTAATTTGTTTTTATTCAGCAATTGGGTTGAATTAGTTGCTGGGATAGTAGGTGAAAGATTCATTTATGTAGCAACATTTTCTTTTAGTTTATTGGTAATTATCTGCTTAAACAAACTTTTTTCTAATTATAGAAAATATACAATAATCACTGTTTTTTTAATTGTTGGAGTATATTCTCTGTTAACGATCAATCGGAATTCTGTTTGGATTAATGCGTTAAGTTTAATGCAAACGGATATTGTCGAATTACAAAATTCAGCACAAGCAAACAACTTGTATGCGTTTAGTTTAATGAGGGATTCTTATGAGAACAGTTCATTGACATTAGACCAAATAAAAATGGAACGAGAAAGAGCATTATTTCACTTAGTGCGAGCTGTTCAAATTTACCCTGAATTTTCTAACGCTTGGTATGATCTAGGACGAGCAGCTTGGTCTATAAATGATACTTCCAAAGCAATAGAAGGATTTACAAAATCTATTGAATTAAACCCCGATTTTTTTAGTGCTTATTATGAACTTTTATTTATACTTGAAACACAAAACAATAAAAAATCCCATCTTTACTTTAGTGAAAAACTATTCTCTATAAGTAAAGAACCTAAAGCCTATTTTATTTATGCAAAAAGCCTGATGGTTAATGATTTTTTATCTAAATCAAGACAAATTATTGCAGCATCATTAAAGAAATACCCTAAAGATAAAGAGTTAATTAATTTCCAAATAGAACTTCAAAAAATCGAATAATTTTTTTAATATGATTTTTTTTTTTAAATTGCACCGGGAAAAAGTGTGATTTATTGAAGTTGAAAGTCCTAAAATTGCTTAAAAATTTATAAAAACCGTATTCTTATGAAGAAAAACTTTACGCTTAGGTGGATTGTTAGTTTTTTAATTTTCTTCTCTTTTTTATCAGAGAAAACATTTGCACAAACGCTTAATGTTGCTTCGTCTGGTAGCACAACTTATACACTATGTAATAGTACACTTACAGTCTATGATCCAGGGGGTACTGGTGATTATCCAGCCTCATGTACAGGTTATACAGTTATATATCCAACTGTAGGTTCTGCATTGACTGTTACTGGCACACAAACAGTAGAAGCTGGATATGATTATGTTTCCCTTTACAGAGGGGTTGGAACAGGTGGAACACGTCTTTATGGGGGAACTCAAACAGGGTCAGGTTGTTCAACTTATTCAACTGGATCTTATACTTTAAGTGTAAACGAAGCTTTGACAGTTTACTTTTACTCAGATGGATCAGTACAATGCGCTGGTTTTACTTTAACAGTAACGAATTCATTAAATATTGGATTAGAAACTGCTGCGGCAACAGCAAACTCTGCTTGTTCGAATGGAACTGTACCTTTGGGGGCAGGTGCTTATAAGGATGTTGCGGTTATAGCTAATACATACTATAATTTCACAGCACCAGCAACTATCACTAATGGTGACGCAATGGTAATCACCCCATTAAATGGAAACGCTACAACAGTTACACTCGCAGCAGGTCAATCAACAAGTAATTGGGCTTCAGGAACAACTACATCAATCCGTGTTACGAACCGGCGTTCAAATTGTACTTGGGCTGCTACTTCATCAAGTTTAACCTATCGGAATTCTACTCCTTATAATACTACTGTTTCAGGTGGAGGAACATTTTGTGCAGGTACAAGTAATACACTTACTGCAACTGGAGGAAATTATGGAACGATTTATTGGCAGGGAACAACATCGGGAGGAACAAGTACAACTACAGCCTCATCTTCTCAAAGTGTTTCTACTGCTGGGACATACTATTTTAATTCTAATAATAATGGTTGTTGGGGAACACAAGGTTCTGCAACTGTTGCTTATTTATCCGCTTTTTCAAATGGTTCAGTTTCTACAAGTGGTTCAACTACAATTTGTAATAATACTGCACCCACTGGTATTAGTACTGCTGGAGCTACAGGCTCAGGAAGTTTTACGTATCAATGGTATTACCAATCAGGATTAGTTACGCCTACTTCAGGTTCAACTGCTGGTTGGACTGTGATTTCTGGTCAAACGAGTGCAGCATTAACAGCTTCAGCAATTACAGGCAATACGACTTATGCATGTTGGGTTACTCCTGGAGGTAGCCCTTCCTGTGGGTCCGCAAATTGGGCAGGTAGTGGAGTTGGTAAAGTTCAGATAACTGTTCTACCTGCTGTGGGATATGGAACAGTAAGTACTAGTGGTGCCACAACTATATGTTACAATACAGCACCAACTGGAATATCCACATCAGGAGCAACAGGTTCTGGAAGTTTTACATATCAATGGTATTCACAACCAGGTGCTGTTACTCCCACGTCTGGTTCAACAGCAGGATGGACAGCAGTAGCAGGGCAAACCACATCATCTTTGACTGCAACTGCAATTACGGCTAATACAACCTATGCTTGTTGGGTGACACCAGGAGGTTCACCAACTTGTGGTTCTGCCAATTGGGCAGGAGCATCTAATAACGATAAAATTCAAATCACAGTTCTTCCAACAATCAACTACGGAACTGTTGCATCAGGAAATCAATCGATTTGCTACAATGCTACTCCTGCATCTATGAGTGTTTCTGGTGCAACAGGATCTGGTTCATTTACTTATCAATGGTATTATCAATCTGGAATAGTTACTGCACCAACAGGTTCAGTGCTTACAGGCTGGACTTCATTAGGAACATCAGACGGCGCTAATACAGCGACGTATACTCCTACTTCTGGTATTACAGCTTCAAGAACTTATGCGTGTTTTGTAACACCAGGCGGTAGTCCTTCATGTGGTACTGGTACATGGGCAACAAGTGCTAGACAAGTTACGGTTTACAGCGACTTTGCAGGTGGAACATTAGCTAGTTCGGCCCAAACAATTTGTTATAATACTCAACCATCATCAATTACTTACTCTGTTAGTCCAAGTGGTGGAACATCATTAACCTATCAATGGTATAAACAATCTGGAAGTATCGCCGCTCCAACAGGAACTTTTGCTATTGGTTCATGGACAGCAGTTGGTACAACAACATCGAGTTCAACTCTTGCCGCAGCAACTATTGGTAACTTAACAGCCACAACTACATTTGCTTGTAGGGTAATTTCAGGTTCAAGTTGTTTTGACAAATGGGCGGGTAATGCACATGTAGTAACTGTTCAGTCTACACCAACCGCTGGATCAATTGGTTCTGATCAAACAATTTGTAATGCTGGCGATCCTGCTTCATTTAGTTCAACAAGTGCAGGTTCAGGAGACGGTACTATAACCTATATATGGCAAAGTTCAGTTTCACCTTTTTCGTCTTATTCAACGATATCTGGTCAAACAGCATCTACTTATGATGAAGCTAGCGGCTTAACGGCTACTACAAGATATCAAAGAATAACAGTTTCAACCTTGAATAGCGTAGCTTGTCAAAGTTCAGCAACTTCATATGTTACTGTTACGGTTCAAGGTAGTGTAGGAGCGGGAACTATTGGAACAGATCAAACTATTTGTAATGGTTCTACACCATCTGCATTATCAAGTACTGCTGCTGGTACGGGTGATGCAGTATCAGGTTACATTTGGGAAGTTAGTACAACAAGTAGTTCAAGTGGTTTCTCTACAATTGGAGGTGCATCAGCATCAACTTATGCTCCAGGTTCTTTAACCGTTGATACTTGGTACAGAAGAACAACTGTTTCAACTGTTAATAGTATTTCTTGCCAAAGTTCACCAACATCTGCAGTTAAAATAACTGTTCAATCAGTACCAACATCTGGAACTATTGCTGGAATACAAACGATTTGCTACAACACAGCGCCATCTACTATTAGTAGTACAGGTGCTGGAACAGGAAATTCTGGTGCAACTATTTCATATATTTGGGAGTTGAGTACAACAAGTTCATCAAGTGGTTTTTCAACTATTGGTGGCGCTACGTCTAACACCTATGCATCAAGTGCATTAACAGCAAATACTTGGTTTAGAAGAACTACAGTAGCAACTTTAAATGGAACATCTTGTTACAGTTCTCCTACTACAGAGGTTCAAGTAACTGTACAATCCTTGCCTGTAAGTGGTTCAATTGGTAGTAATCACACAATTTGTTATAATGCTACAGCAAACAGTTTGACGAATTCAGTTTCAGGATCAGGCGATGGAACAATTGCATACAGATGGGAAAAAAGTACAACAAGCTCGTCATCAGGTTTTGCATCAGTTGCTGGAACAGGTTCTACGTTTTCCCCTGGAGCATTAACTGCAACAACTTGGTATATTAGATATACACGTTCAACAGTAAATGGGGTTACGTGTGAAAGTAGTTCAACTACTCCAGTTCAAGTTACAGTTCATTTAGATTTAACTACAGGAACAATCGGTAGTGACCAAACTATATGTAACAATACAACTCCAGTATCATTAACAAGTTCAACATCAGGTACAGGATCTGGAACTATTGCTTATCAATGGCAATCAAGTACCACAAGTTCTTCTACGGGATTCAGTGATATTTCTGGTCAAACAGCAAGCACATATGCTCCAAGTGCTCTTACTACGACTACTTGGTATAAGAGACTAACGAATTCAACATTAAATGGAGTAACTTGTACAAGTAGTACTGGACCTGTAGTACAAATAACCGTTCAAGGAGTTGTTTCTGCAGGAAGTATTGGCACAGATCAAACGGTATGTTACAACACTACGCCAGCAAGTTTAACAAGTGTTTCACCAGGAACAGAAGCAACAAGTAGTGGTACAATTACTTATACATGGGAAAAGAGTACTATTTCATCGTCTAGTGGTTTTTCTACAATTCCATCTATGACTAGCTCGACTTATTCGCCGGGGGCTTTAACAACAACTACTTGGTATAGAAGAAATACAATTTCAACTTTAAATTCTGTAGCTTGTTCAAGTTCACCTACATCGATTATTGAAGTAACTGTAAGACCACAATTTACAGCAGGAGCAATTACTACATCAGGTGAAACCTTATGTTCAAATAATGATCCATCTAATGTAAGTAGTTCAATAGTTGCAAGTGGTGGTGATAATTCAATTACTTATGAGTGGAGAGCAAATGGAACTCCAATTTCAAGTACAAATAGTGCATCCTATGACCCACCAGCCATTTCTGCAACAACTACTTACACACGTTGGGCAAAAGATGCAATATGTAATACATCATTTACACAATCAACAGGAAGTTGGGTGGTAACAATAAATAATCCTTCTGTTTCTACTTCTTTAACTAATGGTGATTATGTATGGGTTGGAACAACAAGTACAGACTGGGCAACAACTTCAAATTGGTTGCAATGGAATAGTGGAACTAGCGATTATTCTGTTCCATCAAGCTATCCTAATAGTGGGTCATCCAATGTGATTCTTCCTAGTGTTGGTGGATGTGTTTTGAATACTGTTGTTACCGGAGGTAATTCGTTGACAGTTAATGATTTGACAATTGAAAGTGGTCAAACACTTAATTTAAACAATGCATCAGCAACATTAAGTATAGCTGGGGCATTTTCAAATAGTGGTACGTGGAGCACACCAACAAGTGGTTCTACTGTAATATACAATGGTTCAGGGGCTCAAAACATCCTAGCTTTAAATTATTCAAATTTACAGACTGCAGGAACTGGTACAAAAACACTTTCTGGAAACATTAGTATTCCAGGTGTTGTTACTGTCGGAAGCTCAACAACACTTGCATTATCATCCAATTCTTTAACATTAAGTTCAACAGGTACACCATTGGTTCTTACTGGTTCATTGAGTTCTGGAACAGGCACAGTTAATTATAGTGCAACTGGCACACAAAATATTGCAACTGCAAATTACTATGACTTAACAATATCAGGTTCTTCAAACAAATCATTAACCGGTACAACTTCAATATCTAATACATTAGATTTGACTGCTGGAACGTTAGTAATTGGCGGAAATACACTGACATTTTCAGGTTCATCTATTGTAAGAACAAGTGGTACTATTGACGGATCAAATGCTAGTGCTACTTTAATATTTAATAATTCTAGTGATTTAACATTGCCAAGTTCGATTTTCAGTTCGGCTTTAAATAATTTAACACTAAGCGGAGCAAAAGTCAAAGTCTCAAGTGATTTCACTGTAAATGGTACTTTAAACTTAAATAATTCTAATCCTTCAGATGTTGATGGAATATTAGATTTAGTTCAATCCTATGGAAGCTACGCGGATGTTCATTCTAACAATAGTACTGATTCTTACAATGATTTAAATTCTGTAGTGCTAACTTTAGGACCAAGTTCTTCTGTTACTGGATCAGGTGATGTTACAGGTAAAGTAAGAAGAACATCGTTTACAAGTGGTTTGACTTATGCATTTGGAAATGCTAATATGCAACTTACTTTCACAGGAAGTAGTTTACCTTCACAAATTACTGTTGTATCTACAAAAGGTGCGCAAGGATTACATGTTGATAAAGACGATGCATCTGATAATGCTTCAAACCCACTAATTGGTGGTCCAGCAGTAAAAAGAATGTGGCAAATATTGAAAACAGGCGGAAGTTCACCAACAACATTTAGTGTTAGATTTCCATATTTAGACTCAGAATTGAACAGTAATACCGAGGCTAATTTAGTAACTTGGGATCATCACTTACCTTATGCTGGAATGACCCCACATGAACACGGTAAAACCAATATTAATACAACATTAAACTATGTTGAATTAACAGGTCATGGAATCGGTTATTTAGCAACTGAAGGTGATGCAGCGTTTACTAAATATTGGATGTTGTCTCAGAAAGTTTCAACAGATACTCTTTGGTTAGGTGCAGCAGGTGGTAGTGTTGGAACAAATTGGTCTACTGCCATAAATTGGTCTTCAGGTGCAGTACCCAGTTCCACAGCAAAAGTCGTTGTAGATCCGACTGTTTATAACAACCAACTAACAATTACCGGAAGTCAAAGTGTAGGTACATTTGAGATAAAACCAAATGGCGTAGTAAATGGAGGCTCTTCAACACTGACATTAAATGGTGGGCCAGCTGTGAATGGTGGAGCTGGAACTTGGGTTAATCAAGGAACATTCAACCCAGGAACTAGCACAGTGATTTTTAATTACTCACAATCTACACTTGCTGGTTCAAATAATTTTTATAATCTGACAGTAAACTCTGGTAAAACATTAACTGTTCAATCTTCTTCAGTTGATACAATACTTGGAACTATGCAAGTTTCAGGAACATTAGATGCATTTTCAAACCCTAATACTTTTGTTTTTAGCGGTGAAAGTCAATCAATTCCTACACCAGGTATGGGGTATTATAATTTGACTATTGACCAACAAAATGATGCTGGTGCAGTTGCGACAGGTGATTTAGTTGCAAATGGTAATTTGTTGATTTCCCAAGGATCTTTGGATGTTGATGGGAATTTATTGTACATTAATGGTGATTTTATTAATAATGGACAATTATTCAATGCACCAAATGTTTATTTCTCAGGATCTGGCACTCAAAATATTGATGGATCAACCGTTACAACGTTTATAAACGTAAATGTGCAAGATGGTTTTTCAGATTTACATTTTAACCAAGATGCAAACTTTGAGGGTGGACTTTATGTCGATGGTAATTCTTCAGTAAATGCTGAAGCTGCAACCTTAGAGTTTCGAAATTTTGGATCTCCATTTTATAGCATTGGAACTTTTACTCCAGGAACATCAACAGTTAAATACATAGGGAATGATGTCACTGATATAGCAGTTGTTGATTACCATAATCTTCAATTATCAGGTGGTTCTACAATGAATGTAACTGGTGATGTTGCAGTCAATGGAACGTTAACAATTGAAAACGTTGCAGTCGAAATTGGTTCAAACAAGCTTTCAATTGCTGATTTAGTTCGTGCTGATAATATTGCAACAATTAATGCTGTAGATGGTGAAATAGATTTTACAAATACATCTACTTTAACAATTCCAGATGGTGTCTTTTCAAGTACTGTTAAAAACCTAACTGATGACGGAACAGCAGCACTTACAATGGGTGGAGATTTGACTCTAACTGGAACTTTAGCATTAAATGAAGGTGTAATATTAATGGATGGCCACAAATTAACGATGGAGGATGGTTCAACTTGGAATCGTACTAATGGTTGGTTAAACCCAGAAACAGATGGGCAAATTTTATTTAAAACAGCAACCTTAAATCCGGATGTTATGCCGTCTGATATTGTACCAAACCTTGAAATTGATAGAATTGCAGGAGTAACTCTAACAAACAGCATGGAGATAACTGGTGACTTTAAAATGACAAGTGGTACAATTGATGTTGGATCACATACTCTTAAGTTAAGTGGTAACATGATTTATGTTAGTGGAGGAGTTGATGCAGATAATGGAACTGTTGATTTTAACAACAGTGCAGTTTGGAATTTGCCTACAGGTTTCTTCACAGGAGATGTTAAAGGGTTAATGGTTTCAGGGACTGGTGGTTTAGGTTTAGCTGATGCAACTAAAATAACAAATACACTTACGATGAACGGAGGTGATGTTACCATGACAAATGATGATGTTCTAGAAATTGGAAGTAGTGCATCGAATACTGGTTCAATTAATTGGAGTACTGGAACTATTGTTGGTACACTAAAAAGGTGGTTTGGGAATAGTACAAACTCTACACAAGCAAGTGGTATTTTCCCAATTGGCTTATCTAACTTAAACAGAAGCGCTCAAGTTAATTTTACATCTTCACCAAGTTCAGGAGGATATATTGTAGCAAAATTTGTTCCTGGATTAGCACCAGACAGTTATGCAACAGTGCCAATAGCTTACACAGAAAACAGTGCTAATTACCATATTCAAAATACAGATGAAGTTGGTTATTGGGATATCACACCATACGACGCAAGTGGCAATCCATACAATGCACTAGATGATGTTCCGTACACTCTTAAATTACGTATTAACAATCCTTGGAGTATTAGTAACGGAGGGATTTTAAATGATCCACCAAGAATTCGATTGATAAGAGCAAAAGGAAATCCTGATGGTTCTCATAATAATTGGTCTTTGGCAGGTACATATAATACAATTACAACAGTTACCCCTGGTGAAGATTATATTGTAACAAGCAATAATGTGACTGGTTTTTCTTGGTTCAATGGAGGTGGGGATAATTCAAATCCTTTGCCAGTGGAATTATTAACTTTCTCTGGACAATGTACTGAAGATGGAAATCAGTTGTCTTGGCAAACTGCATCTGAAAATAAAAGTGCATATTTTGATGTTCAGGCTTCGAGAAATGGAGAAGATTGGAATTCAATTAAAACAGTTAATGCAGCTGGATATAGTTTGGAAAAATTGACTTATAATGTTTTAGATTATTCATCAGTAGGTTCAGACTTGATGTATTACAGACTTCGTCAAGTGGATATAGATAATAATGAGAAATTATATGATCCAATCGTAATATCTTGCAACAGTGATAAAGATGTATTGAAGTCTTATCCAAATCCAAGTAATTCTTCATTTAATGTTTTGATTAGCAATAAGTCACTAGTGGGTAATGCTACTCTTACGATGGTAGATACTAAAGGGACTAAAGTGAGTTCAAAAGATATTTCAATTGTAGATGGCATGAATTTGATAACATTAAATCAAAACTTGGCACCTGGAATTTATTACATCGAAATAAGCAATGGATCTGCTCACTCAGAAGTAATTAAGCATATTATTCATTAGAAAGTAATATGTTACACTAAAATGAGAAAGGGTTGTCATATTGACAACCCTTTTTAGTTTTGTTTTGTAAAGCTTGACTGAAAGCAATTCAAAACTTTATGCTTTTCGACAACTTAATTTGTTGGTTCATCGATTGACTTACAATTTGAATGAATAAGCTCAAACTTCATACTAAAATTCAATATTTTGTATCAGTTTAGAATAACCACTTTCTGTGTCTAGCATTTTCCTTTTCAAATCTTCAAATTGACTTTTTTTACCAAGTTTCACATAGCAATTCAATTTGAACCAATTAGCGTCATCATCAAAATTTGTAAATCTAGCTTCATTTAATCTCTCTAACGTTTCAAGACTAGATTGATAATTATTCATTTCATACTGCGAAAAGGCTAAATAAAACAGTGCGTTAACATCTAGTTCATACGTTTTTAGAATTTCTTGAAAGCGAATTATTGCCATTTCATGTTGACCAGATTTCAGAAGTTTTAGTGTTTTTTCTAAATAGTTGAAATAGGATTTTTCTAATGCCAATGTCTCATTAGTTTTATTTTCAACTTCATTTTCAAATGACGCAGGCACACCTGTTAGCAATTCATCATTTGTTTTTTCATCTGACCTTTTTCTGTAGAAGCGATAATCTACTACTTTATAGTCATTTAAGTAAGTTTCTTTTGCAAGGTTTTTTCTAGATGTAATTTTTGTTTCAATATTTCTAAACGGCAAAAGTGGCAACGCTTGATAATTAAAAACAATTTCCTCATTCATTTTTTCTTCAAAAGTTTGAGATGCAGAGTTGGTTGTTTTAGTTTTTGGAAGAATTGTTCTAGTATTTGTCTTTTGCGAATAAGGAACTGAATTTACTTTTTTATTGCTTTTTGATTTAGTTGAAACATGTTTAACTGTTTTCTTGTGAATAATGTTTGATTTTGGGTTTACGCTTAAAAAGTATATTGTTGCTCCAATGAATATTAGGATTGACGAAGGAAATAGAAATGAAAATCGTGGCGCAAATTGGGCATCAAGTTTCTTAAAAGCATTTTCCTTATATCCAAATTCTTTCCATCCTTCTAATGCGTCTTGAATAAATGGATCATTTATGTCTGTGCTCTCAGAAATAGCTCTTTTACTATAAAGGTCAAAAAACTCTTTTCTATTATTGTTCATTTTTATCTAGTCTTTCTGAAATTAATATTCGAAGTTTTCTTTTTCCATTTTGAATATGGCTTTTTACTTCATTCAATGTATAGTTATTTTCTTGAGCTATTTGCTCGTATGATTTTTTTTCAAAATAAAATGAAACAATGCATGTCGAATGATCTGCTTTTAATAAAGGAATGCAGTCTTCCATATGTTTGAGTTTAACTTCTAAAAGTTCGTTGTCATTTTCTACTAATACTTCTTTAATATTTTCAAGTTCTGTGTGCAAGTGATTAATTTTGTTTTTCCTTAGAAACATTAAACACTCATTCTTTGTGATTGTGTATAGCCAAGATCTAAAATTTATTATTTCTGTATTCCCAATTTTAAGTTTTAGTGTTGAAAAGACGTTTATGGCTATATCGTCTGCATCTGACTTTGAATGCAGGTACTTCAGACACACACCTAAAACCAAATGAGAGTATCTGTAATAAATTTCTTGAAAAGCTCTTTCATTAGAAATACCCAGAATCTCTTTAATAAGGTCTTCATCTGACAATTTTCTGTATTTGTCTCTCAATCCAAACATATAGACAAAGATGCATATAAAGTACTTTTTCCACAAAACATACCTGAATTTATATTTTGAAGAAAAATAATTATTATTTAAATTGCTGTAAATCAGTTATCAAAAAAATATTTTTAAAAAAAGTTTCAAAAAGTCATTGCAGAAAGAAAA
>CAZHPL010000040.1:0-16214 GCA_964534495.1 uncultured Lishizhenia sp. | reverse complement strand
GATACAACAAAAATTCAAATAGCGGTAAAACAACATTAAAATCCAATTAGTTGCACTTTCTTTTGAGTTTTTGAAAACACGTGCTTTTTTCGAACCTAATTTTTAAATATCCTAAGCCCCCTTCAAAAAATCGCTCAGAATAATGGTAGCCGCCACTTTATCCACAAGTTGCTTGTCCTTTTTTTGTTTTTTGTTGCCGGCCAAGTGTATTGTTTGCATGGCTTGCAACGAGGTCATTCGTTCGTCTTGCAAATGTACTGGCATACATGGGAATTGCTTTTCCAAAGCTTCTTTCAACAAGCGAACATTAGGTGTAATGTGTGAATCGCTCCCATCCATGCGTGTTGGATAACCTAAAACAATCGCCTCCACCTCATTTTTCGAAAAATAATCCGTCAAAAAAGACATTAACTGACCCGAATCAATCGTCGTTAATGGACTGGCAATGATTTTGTTTTCGTCCGTTACCGCCAAGCCTGTGCGCTTTAATCCAAAGTCTATTCCTATTAATTTCGGCATGGTCAAAGGTACAGTAAATCGTTTGTGGTTTTTTAAGCTTTCGTGAAAAAAGGTTTTTTGGTTTATTTTTCTTATCTAATAGAATCATCTTTCAAAGCAGCGAAGCTAAAAAAGTCAAGAATGGGAATGATGCTTTGTTCGGAAATACCTGATTCGATTATATTTTCCTACGGAGCTGCTTACGGTCTCGCGCAGCTCGAAATGACTTTAGAGGCAGATTAAATAGCGAAAATGCTTTGCATTTTCGCTTAGATTCCTAACCACCAGTCATTCCGACCAAACGGGAGGAATATTTATAAACTTTTTCAGCTCAGTTGCTAAAACCACATAATTCAAGGCCGAAAAAGGAACGCAGTTTTTTCTTTTCTTCGAATGGGATTTTGGGAACGAATGGCAATTCTTTTATGGATTGTATTTTCATTTTCGCATTTTTTTCCAACCTCAGGTCATTCCGAATTATGCAATGAGTAAACAACTTTGAACGTTCAAATAAGACAAAACCGCTTCTGTGAAAAAACAAGGTTTTAACAACTCTTAAATTTGAGTTAAAAAGAATGTTCTATTTTTGCAAGCCCGAAATGAGAACTATCGTTTATATATTATTGGCTTTTTTGATTACGGCTTGTAATCAGGAAGAAAAGACTGAAAATCCGGTTGATAAACAAGAAAAAACGGCTTCCATCCCTGATTTTGCTGAAGCTGGAGTGTACGAAAATGCTGTTTTGGAAATCAACGAAGACACTTCCTTAATCGAAGTAGGAAGTTTGAGTTACATCAATGACAATGCAGAGGAAAAAAGTGCAAAAGCATTGGTTGACAACAAAATGACGGTTAAACGTGTTACACTGAATGAAGTTTTTAACGGAAAGAAAATTGAAACTACATTCTATTACGTGAAAGGAAAATTATTGGTCAGCAATCAAAAAACGGAGGTAATCAACGAAAAAAGTGGTTCACTCACAGAAGTTAGAACATATTATGACGACCAAAAAAGACCGCTTTACTCGGCAAAAAGAAGCACTTCATTGGACAAGAACATTGAGGAAGCAGGTTTCAAGGAAATACAAAAAACGGAACACAACGAAGCAATGGCTTTGGATATCATAAATCAGCAAGGTGCATTTGCAACTGGATTTTTAGGTTTTTTAGAAAGTGGACCGCGTACTTTTTTAGTAGTTGGCACCGAAACATACAATGCTTCACTAATGATTGGTGAATTTACGCCGACCTTAAAAAAATTAAAAATGAATGAAAAAAACTACATGAATAAACCTTTAAAAGTTGAATTTCAGGAAGTGACAGAACCAAATGGTTTCAGTTACCAAGGATTAATCGCCGTGTCGTTACTTCCTTAAAAACAGCCTATTCTTCGACAGATTATGCCTTTTAACCTAATTCAATTTTTTACTTTTTAGCAATCCGTAACTTTCGACCCTAATTCAAGCTTATGCGTTTGAGAATCTTCTTATTAATGACCTTGCTTTTCACTGGATTTCAATCCGGACTGAAAGCGCAAACCATGCACATCACCGGACATGTGGTGGACACAACTGGAAAAGTAGCCTTGCCCAATGTATCCGTTATGGCGGTGCGCATGCGCGATTCCTTATTGATGAAATTTGTCCGAACGAATACCAATGGTGACTTTGAATTTAAGTCGTTTCCGATGGACACGTTTTCACTTATCATTGAGCACCCTGCTTTTGAATCCAAATCGTATTTCATTTTTGGGAATAGTGAAAATCAGGAAATTAATATTCCTTTGATTCGACTTGCAGAAAAAATGAAAGCTATCGATGAAGTGGTGATTTATGCAAATAAAAATCCGATTTATTATCGTGGTGATACCTTGGTCTATGTGGCGGATAGTTTTAAAGTCGGGCAAAATGCTGTGGTGGAAGATTTATTGAAAAAACTACCCGGTATTTCTGTCGACGAAAACGGAAAAATAACTTCACAAGGCAAGCAAATCAGCAAAGTGTTAGTGGATGGCGACGAATTCTTTGGTTCTGACCCAACAATTGCCACCAAAAACTTAGGTGCGAAAGGCGTTCAATCGGTACAGATTTATGAGAAGAAAAACGAAGATGCCAAAGAAGGTGAAGATGATAAAATTCAAGTTCTCGATTTAAAACTCAAGGACGACGCCAAAAAAGGATATTTCGGAAAGGTCTCTGCTGCAAGTGATTTTGCGGTAAATAGTCTCAATTCAGACACCAAAAAAGCTTTTTACGAAACGGAATTACTATTCAATAAATTCAACAAAAAGCAAAAAATATCTGTATTCTTATTAGGAGCCAACACGCCGAAGTCCAACTTTGGGTTTGGTGACATGAATAAATTTGGTCTTGAAAACGAGCGTAACAACTCTGGGATGACCATGTGGAATCAAAACAGTACAGGTAACACGAGCGGAATTCCTCAAACCTTGAAAACAGGCGTTTATTACAGTGACCGCATAGGAAAAACAGGGAAATTAAATTTCAATTATTCCTATTATGATCAACGTTTGGATGCCTATTCGAGCAGTCAATCTCAGTATTTCTTGACAGACAGCTCCTATTACACCAAAGATTCGATTCGAAATTCTTCTGTAAATCAATCCAATCGTTTCAATTTGACGTATTCTGTTACATTGGATTCGTTGACTTATTTAGAGTTCAAACCTAACTTTCAGTTCGACAAATCAGTGACAGACAATGTAAGTAATAACAGTTATCGTGACCGCGCGTTTCAAGAATATCTTAAAACAACCGTTGAAAACAAGAATAATTCAACAGGAATTTCGAGTAATTCAGAAGCTTTATTACGCCAAAAATTCAAAAAGCCGAATCGTGAGTTGGAATTGAAATACATTTTAGAGTTTTCTAAAAACAAAACGGATGGTAACCTATTGTCATTGACGCAATTTACAGCTGCAACAGATAGCATTGACCAAAAGAAAATAAATAACAACTCAACAGCTACGAATTTCGGAATTCTAACCTACACGGAGCCGATTGCTAAAAACCTGAAAGCGCAAGTGGAGTATTTGTATGAGCATGGAAAATCCAAGCAAGATAAACAATCTTTTGATCGTGGGGATGGAAGTTACACCTTGGCTGTAGATTCGCTTACAAATACATTCGATAATACACGTCAACAACACAGAGGAACAGCAAGTTTAATTTACGAGAACAGCAAGCACACCATTTCAGGAGGTATTGGATTTAGAAATATTGCCATTTCCAATCATAATTTAGTAACGGATTCAATTATTCCACAAAGCCTCAATAATTTCTTGCCCAAGTTCTTTTATCAGTTTAAGCCAAGTGTGAGCAAACGTTTGAATCTGACGTATTCAACTACTTCTACACCTGCTGCAATCAATGATTTGCAACCGGTAAAAGACAATACTAATCCGAACAAAGTTCAAATAGGTAATCCAGATTTAAAACCGAATTATGTTCATTCCTTGCGATTCAATTTTAACACATGGCAAGCTTTAACAGGACGATTTTTCTGGAGTGGAGCCGTTGCTTCCTTAACGAACAATGCATTTGCAACCTCGACTTCCTATGACCAATATGGACGAACTTTAGCCAAAACGGTTAACGTGAATGGAAATGTGTTTGCAACTGTTTTTGCAGGTGGTGGATTATCAGTTATCAATAAAAAATTGATGATAGCACCAAATATCAACGCAAGTTATAATCGGTACACAAACTACATTAACAACCAAGAAAACGTTACTCAAAACACAAGTGCTTCGGGTGGATTTGATTTCAGAGTGGATTTGGATTCTATTGAAGTGAAATTATCCAACAATTTCTCTTACACCTACCCGGTTAGCTCCTTATCAAGTGTTTCGAATCAACCCTACACTACTCAAAAATATACTTTGAGTGGAAACTGGACGATGCCTTGGGCACATTTAGGTATCAAGTGGGATGCAACGTACACCATCAATTCCAGAAGAGCAGCAGGATTCAACCGCAATATTTTTGTAATTAACACAGAGGTCAATAAGACCTTTTTGAAAACGCAAAATTTGATTTTAGCACTTCAAGCCAATGATATTTTGAATCAAAACTTAAACCTGCAACGTCAAGTGAACGGAAACGTGGTAACGGATAATTACACGAAAATTATTTCGCGTTATTTCCTATTAAAATTGACCTATAAATTCAACAACAATAAATCAAGAGAAGATGAATTCAAAGGCTGGCATTAAACTAACATGGGCGTTATTGCTGTTGACTGGAAACCTATTTGGTCAATACATTTCGGCTGGAAAAATCACTTTTGAACGCAGAACCAACTTGGAAAAGCGCTTCAATGATCCACGAATGCGTCGAATGGTAACAGAAGAAAATAAAATCCGAAACGAAGGATTCACACTTACGTTCAATGATACAGCTTCTGTTTTCAAACCCATTCCCTTGGATAAACCCGATGAAATGGCTTGGATGACGACGAAAAACTCGTATTACCAAAATTTGAATTCCCATAAACAATTAACGATTCTAGGATTGTTCGGGCAAAGTGTTTATATTCTTGACACCCTTCCACAAAGGAATTGGAAAATCACAGATAGTAAACGTACGATTTGTGGATATGAATGTAGAAAAGCGGTTTATCAGAAAAATGATACGACCCGAATTTACGCATGGTATTCACCGGCCATTGTTCCATCCGTTGGGCCAGAAGGATTTTGTGGTCTTCCAGGAACCATTCTTGGATTAGCAACTGAAGATGGGGGAATTATTTACTTCGCAAAACGAATTGAAGGCATTAAACCAACGGCTGACGAAGTAAAATTAGAAGCTGGAAAAAACAAAACATTTACGCTAAAAGAATTAAAAAAAAAAATCGAAAAAGAATACGGAAATACGCCTTGGGGAAAACGTATGTTTGATGATTTATTCAGATGGTTGTAAATCATATAGACAATTAACGTTCTGTGATTTTTTTGGGAAATAAGTTGAGTTTAACCGACAATGAATATATTTAGACCCTGAAAAAACTAATCTAACTACAAAAAACACGAATATGAAAGGAATTATTTTAGCTGGAGGTTCAGGAACACGACTTCATCCATTGACTTTGGCAGTAAGTAAGCAATTAATGCCTATTTATGATAAACCGATGATTTATTATCCACTATCCATTTTGATGAGCGCTGGAATCAAGGAAATCTTAATTATTTCTACGCCTCATGATTTACCCAATTTTGAAAAATTGTTAGGTGATGGTAATAATTTAGGGTGTCAAATTTCGTACGCAGTTCAAGAGATTCCAAATGGACTTGCGCAAGCATTTGTAATTGGAGAAGAATTTATTGGCGATGATAAAGTGGCACTAATTCTTGGAGACAATATTTTCTATGGTGTTGGAATGGATACATTGTTAAAAGAAAACAATGACCCAACTGGCGGTGTGGTTTATGCTTACCATGTCAGTGACCCTGAACGTTATGGAGTGGTTGAATTTGATGACCAAATGAAAGCGATTTCGATTGAAGAAAAACCATTGAAGCCGAAATCAAATTATGCAGTTCCTGGATTGTATTTCTATGACAATAGCGTAGTTGAAATTGCCAAAAATTTACAGCCTTCTGCTCGTGGCGAATATGAAATTACAGATGTAAATGCTGAATATTTAAGACGTGGACAACTAAAAGTTGCTGTTTTGGATAGAGGTACAGCTTGGTTAGATACAGGAACATTTACGTCCTTGATGCAGGCTGGACAATTCGTACAAGTAATCGAAGAACGACAAGGTTTGAAAATCGGTTGTATTGAAGAAGTTGCATACAGAAATGGATTCATTTCTAAAGAGCAACTTAAACAAATTGCAGCACCGCTTGTTAAAAGTGGATACGGTTCATACCTGATGTCACTGATTAACGATTAATGGAATTTTTAAAAAACTACACATCTTTTCTCGAGGAAAAACTGGAAAACTTTTCATTTCCAAATAATCCTGAAAATTTATATCAACCTCTCTCCTACTTTCTTACTTTGGGAGGAAAACGCTTGCGTCCAATTGCGTGTCTGATGGGTGCAAAATTGTTTGGAGCTTCTAACGAGAAAGCTTTTCCAGCTGCACTTGCAGTTGAGCTGTTTCATAATTTCACACTGATACATGATGATATTATGGATCAAGCACCACTCAGAAGAGGCATGAAAACGGTGCATGAGAAATGGAATACCAATATTGCGATTCTTTCAGGAGATGTTTTGTTCGTGAAAGCCTACCAATTATTGGAATCCTTTGATGCTGAACACTTGAAAACACTGTTGACTTTGTTCAATAAAACAGCAATTGAAGTGTGTGAAGGACAGCAAATGGATATGGATTTTGAAAATCGATTAGCCGTTTCTGAAGCAGAATATATCGAGATGATTCGTTTGAAAACTTCGGTTTTGTTAGGATGCGCATTAGAAATGGGTGCGATTGTAGCAAATGCGTCAAAAGAAGACAGAATCAACTTGTATGAGTTCGGAGTTAATTTGGGTATTGCCTTTCAAATTCAAGACGATATACTTGATTTATTAGGTGTACCTGAAAAAGTAGGGAAACAAGTAGGTGGAGATGTGATAGCTAACAAAAAAACGCTGCTTTCTATCGAAACAAAATTACTAGCCAATCAAGAGCAATTACTTCAACTTAAAGAGCTCGAAAACGAACCCAATTTTGTTCTAAAAGTCAATAATACGAAAGAAATTGTCTTAGCTGTACAAGCGGACAAGAAATGCAAAGAGCACATGCAATTCTATTATAACAAAGCAATAAACTCACTTGAAAAAATAAATTGTGAAGTTTCGAAAGAAGAACTTTTTCAACTGTCACAATTTTTAATAGAGCGAGATTACTGATAATTCACTAAATTAGCCAACCTTATTAAATTTTTACATCATGAAAAAAGTTTACTTATCAATGGCACTTTTAGTTTCTTTGGGCTCTGTAGCTCAAAAAATTACGACTAGAAGTGAGTCGATTGTAAAAGATCGCACATTTGCTGACGCACCGAAAGCGCACCAAAATCAAGGAATCATTAAAACTGAAGGGGCTGTTCTTTGGTCAAATGGTTTCGATAACGCAGCTGACTGGACACAATCATTTGGAACAGGTCAAAGTGCAAACACTGGATCTAATCCAGGTTGGGAGATTCTTTCTGCTTTGCCTTCAAACGTAACTTCTCAGCAAGCTTCTTACGCATGGCCTGCAACTTTCGCAGCTGCTTCTGGTAATTTCGCTTTCATTAACTCCGATTTAGCAGGAGGAACAGCAACACAAGACGCTTACTATGAAATCGTTACTCCAATTGATTTATCAGCTTCTGGTTCTGCTGCTTTGTATTTAACTTTCAATGAGTTTTACAGAAACTATTACGATCAAACATTTATTGAAGTTTCTAACGACAATGGTACAACTTGGACAGCAATTGAGGTTAACCCTGAGTCACAAGTTCCAGTGAATACAAACTGTGTTCCTAATGAATTGGAGATTGTAAACATTACGTCTGTAATCGGTACAGGAGCTTGGTCTAATCAAGTGAAAGTTCGTTTCCACTACATTGGTAATTATGACTGGGTTTGGGGTATAGATAACGTTAAAATCGTTGAAGCATGGAATAATGACGTTAAAATCAATAACTGGTATGCAGCAACTGATATCACTAATACTTTTGGATTGGATTACTACACAATTGACAATTCTCAAACTTCTTTCCCAGGGTTGACATTTGGTGCATTGGTTAACAACAATGGTGCACAAGCACAAACGGGTGTTGCATTGAAAGCTACAGCTACAAGTGGTTATACACAAACTGGATCTGCTATTTCTTTAGCTGCATCTGCAAATGACACTTTGTCAATTACTTCTCCATATATCCCAACTGCTATCGGAGTTGATAACATCACATTAACAACTGTTGCTGATTCAACAGATGCTGATGCTACAAACAACTTAGCAACATTAACTGTTGAGTCTTCTGCAACAGATTATGGTCGTGACAATAATGTTATCTCAGGTGCAATCAGCAATACACAAAACAATTCTGGTCAACCATTGAAAATAGGTAACGTAATGGAAATGTTTAACGATTGGGCTACTACAGGTGCTAAAGTTCGTTTAACAACTCAAGCTGCTGCTACTGCTGGATCTGAATATTGGATTGAAGTTTACAAATTCGATGCTACTGCAAATGACTATGCTTACTTAGGGGCAACTGAAACAAAAACTATTTCTGGTACAGCTGGTAGCTGGGTTTCTATGAAATGGATTGATTGTGCTGAAGGTTTGACAAGTGGAAAATTGAATTTAGCTACTGGTGACGACGTATTACTATTAGCATGTCATAACGGTGGTACAAGCGAAGTTCGTTTTGGAATGGCTCAAAACACATATGAGCAAACTGTATTAGGTTATGCTGCTGATGGAAGCTTATTCTCGCTTTCTTCACCAAGTGCAATCATGGTTCGTTTTACAGATGATCCGACATTAGGAGTTGAAGAAACTGAAGTATCTACTTTCTCTGTTTATCCTAACCCAGCAAATGACGCAATCAATGTTAGTTTAGCAACTGCATCTGAAGCAACTGTAACTGTTCTTGATCTTTCTGGTAAAACAGTAAAATCAACTACAATGAACGGATTGAACACTACACTTTCTACTTCAGGAATGACGACTGGTGTTTACTTTGTTAATGTTACAATTGGTAACTCAACAACTACACAAAAAATCGTAGTTAAGAAATAATCTTAGCTAAATAATACGAAAGAAACCGCTCTGAAAAGGGCGGTTTTTTTTATGCTATGAAATTTTAGATTAACAATCAAAAATCAATTCGGATGCTTTATCTATGTCCATGTATTGATTGGCCACTTCCATCATTTGTAAAGCTGTAATTTTATCAATGTCGGCGTGCATTTCCTGAATTGTATCCACTTGGTTGAAGGCTAACATGCTTTTACCTAAACCTTGCATTAAACCTGAATTGGAATCCATTCCCAAAGCCATGTGTCCTTTTAACTGTTGTTTGGCTCTCAACAATTGGATAGAAGTCAACTCTTTTGCTTGTAAAAGCTTGATTTCTTTATAAATCAATTCAATGGCCTTGTCCACATTTTTAGATTCGGTACCTAAATAAATTTGCCAAAAACCAGTATCTGCATACGGAACAAAACTGGCATCCACGCCATAAGCTAAACCGTGTTTTTCACGAATACTTAAGTTCAATCTAGAATTCAGAGCAGGACCACCCAAAATGTTTATCAAAAGTGATAAGGGAATACGATCATCATTTTTATAACCGGGCGCAATTCCACCAAGAATAGCGTGAGTTTGGTAATTCGATTCGCTTGTTCGTTTTTTGAAAGGAATGTATTCGACAAATGGTAAGGCTTCTTGTCGATTGCCAGTCATTGGAATTCCTTCAAGCGAACGATTCAAATAACCTTCCAAACGTTTATAGGGCACATTTCCGACAAAAGAAATCACTAAATTATCGGCAGTAAAATACCTTTGAACAAAGGCACGTAAATGCTCAGCTGTAAAGGATTGAACACTTTTCTTTGTGCCTAAAATATTATTTCCAAGCGGATGATTATTGTACAATAAAGCCTCAAAATCATCGAAGATTTTTTCAGAAGGATTGTCCAAATAAGAATTGATTTCATCTAAAACGACTTCCTTTTCCTTCTCAATTTCTTTGTCAGGAAAAGTAGCATTTACGGCAATATCTGATAACAAGTCAACTGCACGAGCAGTATGTTCTTTAGAAAATGAAGCATGTAAACACAACTCTTCTTTTGATGTGTAAGCATTCAATTCTCCACCAACCGAATCAATGCGAGAAAGTACATGAATTGCTTTCCGCTTTTGAGTTCCTTTAAAAACACAATGCTCTAAAAAATGGGCTAAACCTACTTCATTTTTCTGTTCATGCCGTGAACCAGCACCGAAGAAATATCCTAAGTGAGCAACCTGATTGGGCACATGTAAATAAACAACACGTACTCCATTTGACAACTGAAAAATAGAAGGTTGGAATTTCTTCATCAAGGATTTTTACGGTAGACATGCCATTTTTTATCCTCCAAGCGATAAACGATTCTGTCGTGCAAACGCGAAGGACGTCCCTGCCAAAATTCAATTAATTCAGGCGACAAGACATATCCACCCCAATTTGGAGGACATGGAACCGTTTCAGGAAAACGCTCTTCTAAAGCAGCTATTCGGTCAAACAAATCCTCTCTGCTTTTTAATAATGCAGATTGATGTGAAGCCCATGCTCCTAATTGACTTTCACGTGGTCGTGTAGCAAAATAAGCTTCACTAACCGAGCGCTCCACTTTTTTAACAGTTCCTTCAACACGAACTTGACGTTGCATGCCCGGCCAAAAGAACAACATACAAGCAGCTGGATTCAAGTTTGCTTCGATTCCTTTCTGACTGTTGTAATTGGTATAAAAAACGAACTTCTCGTCCAATAATTCTTTTAAATATAGAATACGTGAACTTGGCTGTAAAGTAACAGGATCAACGGTTGATAAAGAAAAAGCATTTGCTTCCAACTCATGATGGTGAACAGCTTCATCTAACCATTCCGAGAATAAATGAAATGGTTTTTTTCCAGCTGTTAACTCCAATGAACCTTTGTCAAAGTCGCCGTGTTCATCCCGTAATTTCTTCAACCATTCACTCATAACCTGCTTTTATTCTTCTGTAAATTCGTCTTCGATTTCACTTTCAGATGCTTCGACTTCATCTTCTTCATCTGTTAACAATGCTTCATCATCCTCAAAATCTGAACCTGAGGCACTGAAAATCTTACCTTTAGAGCTTAACTGTTCGTGTTCAATGTCTTCAACGATGTCATAAACTGGTCGAACTGGCGATTGTACATCTTCTTCTCTGTAAGGGAAAATATCAACAATAGGCGACGCTACAATTGACGTAATTGTAAAATCAATCATTAAAGTGGATAAACTCTCAATGATGCGATCGTAAGCTTCTTTAACTGTTCCGGCAGAAACCAAAAAATTCTGTGTGATGGTTTTCTTTTTATCGCCATCATCATCCATTTTGTCATACGAAACTTTTGCCTTGAACCATGTGTCAGACTCATCGTATTGGAAAATGTCGTGAATGTCTGTACGAGCAATTCCCGTAACCAAAAACTCACCTTTAATCATTGTCCCTAGCTCTTCGTAAATACGTGCTTCCGCATCTGTAAATGAAACTGATGCAAGTAAATACGGTTCAGATACACGCTTAAAAGTTCCGTTTTCAAGCTGTTTAGTATATTTAACCTTAACGGTAAACCAATTATTCATTCTCAAAAAATTTAGCGCACAAAGATACGTTAGTTGACCAACTTATTGTTGGAAAAAGCACCTTTTTTTATAAGAAAATCGAATTAATAACTTCCAAATCCAAAAGGAAGCAAATGCTGAACGGAATCTAAAATTAAAACGCTTCCATTTTGATTCACGAGTGTAACTTTCATGGGCTTCGACTGACGATTTTCAGTTTCTAGCATCACTTGTCGGCAGGAACCACAAGGCGATAAAATGCTATCATGCGCCACCAAATCACCCTTTGCAACAATTACGATTTCTTCAACCGTTTCCGTTGGAAAATTGGCACCGGCGTAAAAAAGCGCAACTCTTTCTGCACACAAACCGGAAGGATAAGCAATATTTTCTTGGTTATTACCCAAAACAACTTCTCCATTTTCAAGCAGAGCGGCTGCGCCAACTTTAAATTTACTATAAGGTGCGTAGGCCTTATCCAAAGCATCAAAAGCCTTTTGAACCAAAGATTTTGTGCGCTCGTCCAATTCCTCCCAGGAATCCAAAACACGAAAAGCAAATTGAAAATTCTTTTGCATAGGTAACTAAAATACGTAGTTAAAAACACATGGTTGCAATAATTGTTAATTAAAAAATCATAAATCATTTTTGCTAACTTCGCGTTTTTAAAAATCTCATGAGTTCAAATTTATTCAACGTTAGCTACGCAGTGGGCTTAAACATTGCAGAAAGTCTTAAAAGTCAACAACTTGACGAATTAGACACAACAGCAATAGCGAAAGCAATCAATGATTTTTTCAGTGGAAAAGAAATTTTGATGGATCCGGAAACGGCAAATAATTACATCAATCAGTTTTTACAGGAAAAATCGATGGCTGCGTACGAAGCTAATAAAGTGAATGGTGAGCAATTTCTCGCTACAAATGGCCAACGCCCTGAAGTGGTTACGACCGCAAGTGGTTTGCAATACGAAGTGTTGACAGAAGGAAATGGTTCGGCGCCAAGTGCTACAGATACAGTGACCGTACATTATCACGGTACTTTAACCGACGGAACTGTTTTTGATAGTTCAATCACAAGAGGAACGCCTGCAAGTTTTGGGGTTCACCAAGTTATTCCAGGTTGGACAGAAGCATTGCAGTTAATGAATGTTGGAGCTAAATATCGTTTGTACATACCGCAAGAATTAGCCTACGGTGCACATCCACATCCGGGAGGACCTATTCAGCCATTTAGCGCATTGGTATTTGACGTTGAACTTTTAGACATTAAATAATGATAAAATCTTTTCTGTTCATTTCATTTTTTGCTTTATTGCTTGTTTCATGTGGTGAAAAACCAGCAGAAAAACCAGTTACTTTCAAAAATGAGAAAGATAAATTGTCGTATGTGCTAGGTGCAATGAACGCCAAAACCATTGTTGCTTCGAATGAATCTTCGTTTTTACAATTGGATAAAAACTTGTTAATCAAAGGTTTTAACGACAACTTGAGCTCCGTTTCAGCAGACGACTGTATGGAAACCATTAAATTATTGTTTGGTCCAGATTACCGTGATTTTAATAAAAAATACGTAAATGAAGGTTCCTTGTGCATGGGAAGAATGACGGGACATGCTTTCTACAGCGACATGAAAAAGCTAGGCGGATTAAACGACGTGAATTTGGAAATGGTGAAAAAAGGGTACGCCGACGGGTTATATAGAAAAGATTCCATTATTCCTGAAAACAATATGCGCCAGATCATGCAGAATTTTTTGGTTGGTTTGAACGTGAAAAATGGAGACAAAATGTTGTCCATGGCTAAAAAACTACCAGGAGCACAAGTTTTTCCTAATGGAATTGTGATGCTAACTATTAAAGAAGGAACGGGTGGTTTTCCAGGAACGACAGACGATGTAAAAGTGCATTACATTTTGAAATCAGCGATGGGAGATACGATTCAAGATTCACATAAAATGAAAAATGCCTTGGGTAAAGCTGAGCCTGTTCCATTACAATTAAATGGAGGTGTAATTCAAGGTTGGAGTTTTGCTTTACCAAAAATGAGAAAGGGAGGAACCTATCGTTTATATGTGCCATGGGATTTAGCGTATGGTGCAGAAGGCGGAAAAGAATCCTTGTGTTTCGATATCCATTTGGTTGATTATGCACCAAGTGGTTCTTTCGTGAAACCGAATCCATCTACACAAATGGGTGGATATTAGAAGAAAACCTTAAATTTGAGAACTAAACTAACGTTTACATGTATAAATTTCTCCTTTTTGTATTGGTTGTAATTGGAATGACCAGTTGTTCGGAAAAAGTTAATCTTTACGGAGACTTCAAAGAAACAGCAGTCGTTTATGGCTTATTGGACCATGCAGATTCTGTTCATTTTATCAAAATAACACGTGCTTTTATCGGACCTGGAAATGCTTTAGAAATTGCTCAAATTCCTGATTCCAATTATTTTGACCAAGTAGATTTGACCGTTTCAGAATATGTTAATGGTGCAATGACACGTACTTGGACTTTGGAAGATACAATCGTAACAGACAAAGATACAAATGGCGTTTTCTATGCTCCTGAACAAAAAGTATATTATTTCAAAACCTTACCAACGGGAACAAACGGAGCAATTCAAACTTCGTCTAACCCGTTGAAATCTTCACTAAATCCAGATGCAACTTACAAAATGAGAGCTGTCATTAATGGAGGAGAATTTGAAGTAACGGGTCAAACTGAATTAGTAAAAGGATTAACAACAACTTCTTCGACACAAAATTTCACGTTCAAATTTGCAGATGATCCGGGAAGTTATATTGCTGCTGGAGTTGCTGTTTCGAATACAGGAAATTCATTTGTTGTAAATACGCAATTAGATGTAGTTTTCAGAGAATATATTGGAACATCAATTACTGAAAAATCATTTAATTGGCAAATTGGCGAGGCAGAAGTTCAACCCGCCTCTTCCAAAACATTTTCAGCTGTTGGCGAAACTTTCTACAATTTGGTAAAAGACAATGTAACGGATAATCCAGCTATTACCAGAAGAGCATTTAGTGGAATATATGTAACAATTACTGGAGGTGCAGAAGAATTATACAACTATATGGTTGTAAATAAACCTAGTTCTTCCTTATCGCAAAGCAAACCGACTTACACTAATTTGACGGTAACGAATGGAAAACGAGTAATCGGTATTTTCTCTTCCAGACAAACCCTTAAAGTATATAAACCTTTTTACGTTTCTGCTCAACAAGCCTACATTCGCGCGATAGATAAAAAAAGCACGCGTGAATTGTGTCAAGGTCCAATAACGGGGACTTTATTGTTTTGTTCAGACCACCCTGGTGACAACGTAGTGAATCAAGAAGAAAGCTTCGCTTGTCACTAAACTTTTCCACAATCGAAAGCTAGGGCATTTCTCTTTGTACCTTTGAATTGTGAGCGAAAGAAAAACCTATTTTGCAGATGTATTATTGCCTGTACCTATTCATCAGGTTTTTACATACCGTGTTCCATTTGAAAGTAATGAAGCCGTTCAATTTGGTATTCGAGTAATCGTTCCCTTTGGAAAAGGCAAATTACTTACAGGGATTATCACGCGAATTCATGAAGAAATTCCAAGTCAATACCAAGCCAAATACATTGAGTATGTATTGGACGATCAACCTATCATTAATGCGCGTCAATTGGAATTCTGGTCTTGGATTTCAGGTTACTATTTAGCGCCCATTGGTGATGTGATGAATGCAGCTTTACCTGCAAATTTCAAGCTTGCGAGTGAAACAAAAATCAGTTTACATCCCGAATTTGACGAGAAATTAGATAGTCTTTCTGGACATGAGGAAAAAATTGTGGATGCGTTGCAAGTGCGTGAAATCCTAGATTTAAAGGAGCTTTCGGAAATAATAGGAATCAAAACGATTCAGCCCATTATCAAACGTTTGATTGAGCGAAGAATTGTCATTTCACAAGAAGAAGTTCAGCAAAAATATACGCCAAAAACAGTTTCCTGTTTTGAATTAACGGATGATTTCAAACAAGATCAAACATTATCAGATTTGATAAGTGAATTGGAAAAATCAAATCGCAATGAAAAACAAGTCGAGGCGCTTCTTCGTTTTCTAGATCTGGTTGGAGGCATCATTAATATCCATCAACCCATTGAAAGAAAGAAACTTGTCGAAAAAGGAATAAGTTCTTCTGCACTACACACATTAGAGAAAAAAGGCATTTTTAAAACAGAGCGGTACCAAGTTGACCGATTAAATTTAGATACAAATGAAACTAGTGCTTTTAAATCCTTAACAGAAGCACAATCCACAGCTTTAGAGGGAATTAGGTCTCAATTTGAAGAAAAAAACACGGTTTTACTTCATGGAGTTACAGGCTCTGGTAAAACTGAA
>CAZHPL010000039.1:0-16220 GCA_964534495.1 uncultured Lishizhenia sp. | reverse complement strand
CCCGTTCCAATTAATCTATTCAAAGGAGAAATCGTTCTCACTGAAAACGGGAAAGAAGTAAAAGTACAGGCTCCATTGAGCATGGGTTATTTCATTGGTGTTGGTTACGATGAAAAGGACATGCAAAACATCAAATCATTTCATTTGGTAAACGAAGGTTACTTTTTTGTTTTCCTGATGTTTGTGGGCATCCCGGGCATCCTTGCTTATCGTGTTTCCTTAGCCAACCGAAACGAAAGAGACGGTTTAAACAATTAAAGCGATTTCGTTCTTCCTCCGTCAACAGGCACATTGATTCCATTAATATAGGAAGCATCGGGAGTAGCTAGAAAGGCAACAGCAGCAGCAATTTCTTCAGGTTGAGCAATTCGTTTCATCGGGCTTTCATCAGCCATTTCTGCAAAAATTTGCTCTACACTCTCACCTGTTTTTTCAGATTTCGTTTCAGCGATGGATTGTAAGCGAATGGTGTTAGTTGCCCCTGGAAGCACATTGTTTACTGTAATTCCATATTGACCTAGTTCATTCGCTAAGGTTTTACTCCAATTAGCAACTGCACCTCGAATCGTATTGGAAACTCCCAAATTCGGTAAAGGTTGTTTCACGGAAGTTGAGATAATATTAATGATACGTCCATATCCAGCTTGAATCATTCCAGGATAGATAGCTTGTGCGAGTATATGGTTACAAATCAAGTGTTGATTGAATGCTGCTAAAAACTCTTCTGGAACAGCATCTTTTATGGGTCCGCCTTTTGGTCCACCGGTGTTGTTTACTAAAATGTGAATGAGTCCATTGTTTTTCACAAAAGCTTCAATTTTTTCTTTTAATTCTGATGGATTTGAAAAATCTGCTGAGATGTATAGATGCTTTTGTTCATTCGTTGTTGACAACTCTTTTTGAACTGTTTCTAATTTATTTATGTCTCTGGCAATCAATACGATATTAGCGCCCATTTCTGCAAGTCGCAATGCTGTCGCTTTTCCAATCCCTTGCGTGCTACCGCACACTAGCGCGGTTTTTCCGTTTAAAATTTTGTCCATGAACAAATATAAGTTGATTAATGCTAAAAGGTGAAAAAATTGTACAAATGGTAATTTTTGTACATTTGCCCAAATAAATTATCGCTTATGAAGAAGTTATTACGTTTTACTTCTGGCTTAGTTACGTTACTGCTATTACTTTTTAGCACTGCAACTTATGCCCAGACGGTCTTGATTGACCCCGCAACAGTTGGGGGATTTGAGTCCGGATCAGACATGACTGCGAATGGCTGGACAGTTGTCAATCATGCAACTACTACCAACAACAATTGGTATGTAGGGAGTGTTTCAACGCCTTTTGCAGGATCAAACGCAGCGTACATTTCCAATGATGGAGGTGTTTCGTATGCGTATTCAACAGGTACCACATCAACTTCGCATTTCTACCGAGATGTGACAGTGCCAAGTGGTGAAACCAAAATCAACCTACAGTTTCAATGGAAAGGTTCTGGAGAAGGTGGATGGGATAGATTATTGGTTTATGTAGCGCCTACTAGTGTTACACCTGTACCTGGTACGCCCGCGGCAAATTCAACTGCATTGACAGGTGCAACGTTGGTGTATACGCAAGCAAGTGCTGCTCAAGCAACATACACAAATGCAAATATTTATTTGCCAGCAAGTTTAGCGGGAACATCTTTTCGACTAATTTATACTTGGCAAAATGATAACAGCTTTGGTACTTCACCAGCTGTTTCTGTGGATAACATTTCATTGACATCACAATTACCTGGTACATTTATTTCGGTTGCAACAGGAAACTGGACAACAGCTAGTACTTGGGATGCAAACGCAGTTCCATCGGCTGCTGATAATGTAACTGTTTCAACTGGACATGTAGTTACAATTGATGCAGCTTCATTAGGAGCAAATAATGTAATCGTTAATGGTACATTAGGATACGGTACTACACCAACTGGTTTCAATGTAAACGGAAATCTGACTGTAAATGCAGGAGGTGTTTTTAATGTGTTTAGTGGATCAACTGGAAAAACATTAACCGTTACTGGTGATATTGTTAATAATGGTTCAATAGATGTTTCAGTTGGTACAACTACAGCTGGAAATTTAACGTTGAATGGTACAGCTGTTCAGACGGTTTCAGGATCAGGAACATTTGGTGCTAGTAATGCCATTAGAAACTTAACTTTTTCTAATACGAATACAGCCACTCCAAACATTATTTGGTCGATCAACAATGTTAAGGTTGCTTACAATTTAAACTTAACAGGTGCTAGAATTAATCTTGGCTCAAACAAGATGACATTCGGTAATAATGCAGCTGGAAATACACTTACAGCTCCAGTTGGAACTGGTTTCTTATCAGGAACATTTTCTAGATTTTGGTCTACAACTGCCACAGGTTCAGCAATTACCGCAGGTACAGACCCAACTAATACAACAAGTCGATACCCATTCCTTTCTCCAACAGCTCAAAACAGAGCAATGTATATTACAAGAACAGGAACAGGTACAGGTGCCGTTGCAGGTGAGTTAGCCGTTACTTATGCTGATGTAGCAGGAATGACAACAGGATTGTCAATTGCTGATGGTGCTTACACAGTTACTGACCAACATAATTCTAATTGGACGGTAGTTGCCAGTGGCGCTTATTCTTGGCCAGGCACATACACTGTAGTTATTTTAGATCAAGGAGCATATCCACCATTAAACGGAAATTCAAGAATTACTCTACAAAATGCTACAGTTGGTGGTACACATCAAAACGGTACAACAACTCCTGGAGCACAAAGAACAGGTTTAACGACTGCTCAATTAACCGCAGGTGCTTTATATATTGGTATTAATTCTGCGGATAACCAATACCCATGTACTGGAACACCTAGCCCTGCAGCAGCAACATCTAGTGTTGTTAATGCATGTTCTGGTGCAAGCTTTAACTTGTCTTTACAAACAGCAATGGTTGGAATTGGATATACATACCAATGGCAATCTTCTACAGACAATAACGCATTCACGGATATTACAGGTGCTACAAACGCAACTTATGCTGCGACTCAAACAGTTGCAACATATTACCGATTGAACGTTACATGTTCTGGCTCAACAGGTACTTCTGCATCAGTTTATGTAGGTATTAATCCTTTCTATAACTGTTATTGTACTTCAGCAGCAACAAACACAGCCGATGAAGAAATACTTGGAGTATCTTTGAACGGTGTTACTAAAACATCTACTTGTGCTTCATTACCAGCTAATACTACAGGAACATTGAGTTTCTATACAGATTGGAGAGGGCAAGGTCCATTGACAACTTTACAACAGTTTGGTAGCTATCCATTAAGCTTACAATTAGGTACATGTGGTACATCTAACTATGGGCGTTCTGCAAAAGTTTATATCGATTACAACTGCGATGGTGATTTTGCAGATGCTGGTGAAGAGGTTTATTTTACAGGTGCTATTGCAAGTTCTGTTGCTAACCCAACAACAAACTCAACTACAATCACTATTCCAGGAACTGCTGGACCATTGTTGACAGCTTCAAACACTACTCAAGTAACAGGTATGCGTGTTGTTTATTACGAAACGACATTAAATGGAACTGCTTATTGTGGAACACCAAGCATTTATGGTGAAACAGAGGATTTCTTGGTTACATTACAATACGCTCCTGCATGTTCTGGAGTTACAAATCCTGGAAATACTACAGCTACCACTGTATTAGCTTGTTCTGGTGCTGCTGTAACTTTAGGTATTACAACACCAACTACTGGAGCAACAACTTCTTACCAATGGTATGCAAACAATACTGCAATAACAGGAGCAACTAACACAACTTATTCAACAACAGTTAGTGGAAGTGTGACATACTATTGTACAGTTACTTGTGGTAATACTTCAACTAGTTTGTCTTCTACACCAATTACGGTTAACCAAGATGTACCAACAAACTGTTATTGTACGCCAGTGACAAGTTCAGGATGTACTGATGGTGACGTAATCGCTCGTGTTATCTTAAATACATTAGATAATAACTCTGGAACAGGTTGTCCTTCGGGAGCTGGAGGAAATGGTTATTCAAACTACACAACTGATCCTGCTTTAACAACAACATTGTTACCAAGTACTACATACAACTGTACAGTATATGCTGGTCAATATTCAGAAGGTTATGCTGCGTGGATTGATTACAATGATGATGGAGTGTTTGATAATGTTACTGAAAGAATTGGTTATTCTAACGGAACAGTTGCAGGTTCAGGTTCAGTTGGCGTATTAGGTTCATCAGCAACTTTCCCAATTGTTTTAGCTTGTACACCTCCTGCTGGTCAACACAGATTGCGTGTTAGAGCAATGTTTGCAACAAACGGAAGTGCAGTTACACCTTGTGCCAACAATTCATATGGTGAGGTAGAGGATTATTTAATCACTATTTTGGCTGCTCCTGCTTGTCCTTCAACAGGTACACCAACAACTGTTTCAACTGATTCATATACAGCAACTGTATCCTTCCCATTGAATTGTGCTACTGCAACAAACTATGATTTTGAATACGGACCTGCTGGATTTACACCAGGAACAGGAACTGTAGTTGCTAACCAAGCGGTTACAATCAATGCAGGAACAGCAACATACACATTGACAGGTTTAAATGCTTTGACAACGTATGATATTTATGTTAGAGCTAATTGTGGTACAAGTACAAGTGCATGGTCAACAGCTACAACAGCTACAACAGCTGAACCTCCATGTTCAGGAACACCAAACACAGCAGTGGCTAGTTTTGTTGGTCCTGATGCTATTTGTGATGGTGGAACAGCTTTGATGACAACAAGTGGTGCTACTTCAGGAGTATTACAACTTTCGAATCAATGGGAAATGTCAACAAACAATGTTAACTGGAGTCCAGTTTCAGGTGCAAACCTTCCTACTTATCAATCAGGAACAATGACAGCTGGAACTTATTACTTCCGTTACACTACTACATGTTTGGCAACTTCTCAATCTTCAACTTCAAACGAGATTACATTAACAGTTTATGCACCACCAACAATTACGGTTAGTGCTCCAAACAACGGTGTAATTTGTGGTACACAAACAATCACTGCAACAGGTGCTTCAACGTATGTTTGGTCTCCAGCTTCAGCATTGAGTGCTACAACTGGTTCATCTGTAACCTATAATGCAACATCTAATAATAGCATTACTGTAACAGGTACAGATGCAAACGGATGCGTTGGAACTTCAGCGCCTTATGCAATTACTTATTCTGCGCCAACAGCTATTACTGCAACATCATCTGTTGCTAATTTCTGTGGTACAGGAGGTAACACAACAATTACGGCAACTTCAACAGCGCCATACACGTACACATTTACACCTCTTTTAGGTGCAACTGTAACAAGTACAACAGCAAATACAGCTGATTTAGCAGTTACTTCAACTGCAACAATTAGAGTGGATGGTGTTGATGCGGTTTCAGGATGTGCGGCTCAAGGATTTGTGTCTGTCGGAGTTTATCCTTTACCATCTGCGAATCTTACAACAGATGTAAACGGTATTTGTCCAGGAACAAATGCTAACATCAATAGTGGTTTATCAGCAGGTAACTTTACAGTTGCTTCTGTTCCTTATGCTGCTTCAACTGCTCCAGCAAATGCAGGTGTGTTGATGAATAACGGAACTGCTGTAACACCTTTAGCTGGTGGTTCTATGGATGATGGTGGTTGGTCTAATATTCCAATTGGATTCTCATTCAATTATTTTGGAAATAACTTCACATCAATCTCAGCTGGAACAAATGGTATGTTGATGTTTGGTACTCCTTCGGGATACGGAACTGGTACAGGTCAACTTGGTCAGTTTACATTCCAAGGTCCTCCATACTTCCCGAATGCAGGAAACCCTGCTAACATCATTGCTTTGTTGGCTGCTGATATGCACATGGGTAATTCAACAACTGGTTCTGTAAAATACTGGACAGAAGGTTACGCTCCAAACAGAACATTTGTAATTGAATATAGAAATGTTCGTGGGTATTCTTCTAATCCACAAGCAACAGTACAATGTAAATTGTATGAAACACTTGGAAATGTTGAAGTACACGTATTCGAGAAAACGTTCTCTAACAATGCGATCATTGGTTTACAAGATGCTACTCAAACAGTAGGTGCTATTGCTCCGGGAAGAGCAGGTGCATGGACAGTTACAACACCTGAAGGATGGAGATTTACTCCACCATCAAACTACACAACTGTTTGGACAGCGACGAATACAACGGGAACAAGTACAATTGCTTCAGGAACAAACATCTTTACTCAAGCTGTTTCTCCTACAGAAACAACAACGTATGATATTTCTTATACAAACCAAACAACAGGATGCGCCAATGCAGCTGGATCTGCTCAAACAACTATCGCTGTTTTAGGTACAGTTGCTCCATCTAATGTGAATGCTATAGCTTCTGATTCTTCTGTTTGTTCAGGTGTTGATTTCCAACTTTCTTCTGATTACACAGGAAGTGTTGATGGTTTGACTTTCCAATGGCAATATTCAACGGATAACGGTCAATCATTTAACGATTTAGCAGGTGCTACAACTAGTACATTTACAACAAATGTATTGGTACCGACTATTTTCAGATTAGAGGTTAAATCTTGTGGTGGAACTCCAGCTTACACTTCTTTGGTTAGCATTACTATGAATGCGCCAACAGATTGTTACTGTGTTCCAACTATGACATATGGATGTTCTGATGGTGATGTGGTTGCTGGTGTTAAATTAAATACACTAACAAACATTACAGGTACTGCATGTGCTTCTGGTAGCTTAGGTTATGCTGATTACACAGCAGATGCAACGTTAACGACTACATTAGTTCCAAGTACAAGTTATTTCTGTACAGTATTTGCCGGTGATTTCTCAGGAAACTACGCTGCATGGATTGACTATAATGATGATGGTGTATTTGATGCTACTGAGCGTATAGGTTATACAACATCTTCTGTTGCTGCAGGTGACTCAGTTAATTTCCCAGTGAACATTAGCTGTAACCCTAACCCAGGTCCACACAGATTACGTGTAAGAGAGGTTTATGCAACAAATGGAATTGACATTACACCTTGTGGTGCTTACTTATGGGGAGAAACTGAGGATTACATTATCACTTTGGCTCCAGCTCCAACTTGTCCTTCTCCAGGTTTAGTATCTGCAAGCACATCAACTACAACATCTGCGGATATTACATTCCCGTTGGGTTGTGCTACAGCTACAAACTATGATATCGAGTATGGACCTGCAGGATTTACACAAGGAACAGGTACATTGTTATCTAATACTGCTGTAACAATTACAGGCACTGATGCTACTTATTCATTAACTGGATTAACTCCAAACTCAACTTACGATGTGTATGTTCGTGCAAATTGTGGTGGAGGTGATGTAAGCCCTTGGTCAATTGGAACAACCGTTTCTACAAGTTGTGCACCAATTACATTGAACAATCCAGGAAATCAAACGGCTTGTGATTCTTATACATTGCCAGCGATTACTGAAACAACTCCTTCAAACAACGCAAACATGACAATGGGTTATTACAACAATCCATTTGGAACAGGAACTCCAATTACAGGTTCTTTAACATCTGGTCAAACATTGTACATCTATGCAAGTGCAGGAGGTTGTTCAAGCAGTGCTTCTTTCAGTGTTGTAATTAATCATTCTTCAACGTCTACAACTACTGAGACAGCGTGTGATTCTTACACTTGGAATGGTCAAACCTACACTACTAGTGGAACGTACACTTACACAACTCAAAATGCAGTTGGATGTGATTCTACAGCAACGTTGAACTTAACAATAAACAATTCTTCAACTTCAACAATTAATGCTGTTGCTTGTCAATCTTATACATTGAACGGAACTCCATATACTACTTCAGGTACGTATACACAAGTTCTTCAAAATGCTGTAGGATGTGACTCTACAATCACTTTGAACTTGACAATTGGTGCACCAGATGCAATTACAGTTAACCAAACGGCTTGTGATTCTTACACTTGGAATGGTACAATTTACACTACAAGCGGTACGTATACTGCTAACTTGCAAAACGTGTATGGATGTGACTCAACAGTTACATTGAACTTGACAGTAAACCACAGTACAACAAGTACAACAAACGTTAACAATTGTGGTGCTTACACATGGAATGGTCAAACTTACAGTGCAAGTGGTACATACACATACCACACTACGAACGCAACGGGTTGTGACTCAACAGCTACATTAGTGTTGACAATTGGAAACAATGGTTCTACACAAACTGCTGCAACATGTGGTTCATTTACATGGTCTAATGGTGTGACATACACAGCTTCTGGCACATACACTCAAGTTGTTCCAAACGTTGCTGGTTGTGATTCAACAATTACGTTGAACCTAACAATCTATCCATTACCAAACGTAACTGCTACTGATAACGGAAACGGTACATTGACTGCATCAGCAGGAACAAGCTACCAATGGATTAACTGTCAAACAAATCTTCCAATTGGTGGGGCAACGTCTCAATCATTGACGGTAACTCAAAATGGAAACTATGCAGTAATCGTTGGAAATGCTAACAACTGTACGGACACTTCAAACTGTGTGGTAGTTGACTACATCGGATTAGACGAAAACAGCGGCTTTAGCTTAAATGTATACCCTAACCCAACTGACAGCAAAGTAACAATTGCTATCAACGGTTCATCAAATGAATATGATGTTGTGGTAGAAGACATGAATGGTAGAAAAGTTGCTACATTCAATAAACTAATCCATGGAAATGGTAACTATGATGTTAACTTAAGCAATCTTGTAACAGGTGTTTACTTCATTAAATTAACGAATGGAGCTGAACAAAGAACTGTTAGAGTTGTGAAACAATAACTTAGTTTATACCTAAAATTAAGGCTGTCTGAAAAGGCAGCCTTTTTTTGTGTAAAAGAGTTTCTATTTTTACAACATGATTACTTCTAAACTTCCCAATGTTGGCACAACGATTTTTACGGTTATGTCAAAAATGGCTGTTGATTACCAAGCCATCAATCTTTCTCAAGGATTTCCAAATTTTCCGATTGACGAAAAACTGCAATCCTTATTGGAGCAAAAAGCCAAAGAAAACGTTCACCAATATGCACCGTTGGCGGGTTTGCCGTCGCTAACAGAAGAAATTTGTAATCTTACGTTTAAACAATATCAAAGGAAAATTGACGCTTCCAAAAACGTGCTTATTACAGCAGGTGCTACTCAGGCCATCTTCACAACGGTTCAAGCATTGATCCATCCTGGCGACGAAGTAATCATTTTAGACCCCAGTTATGATTGTTATGAATCACCGATTATTCTTGCTGGCGGAAAACCCATTCGAATTCCTTTAGGAGAAAACTTTTTGCCTGATTGGGATCTAATTCGAGAAGTCACTTGTTCCAAAACCAAAATGATTATAACCAACAATCCTCATAATCCAAGTGGAACAGTTTGGAGGAAAGAAGATTTACATGAGTTAGAACACCTGGTAAATGATTATCCAAATCTATTGGTTTTGTCTGACGAGGTGTATGAATACATAACGTTTGAGAATGCTCATTTGTCTGCGAATGCAAGTGAAATTTTGCAAAATCGAAGTATAGTTGTTTCCTCTTTCGGTAAAACCTTTCACATCACAGGTTGGAAAATAGGTTATATCGTCGCGCCTGAAAACATTTTAAACGAGATAAAAAAAGTACACCAATTTCTTGTTTTTTGTGTGAATAGCCCTGCTCAACATACGCTTGCTGCCTATCTAAAAGAAACCAATGTGAACACACTCGGGAGTTTCTATCAAGAAAAGAGAGATTATTTCCGTGAATTGATGAAGAACAGCCGATTTGATTTACTTCCAAGTGATGGAACGTATTTTCAGTTAGCTTCTTATAAACAGATTTCAGATGAAAACGATATTGAGTTCACTAAAAAATTAGTTACTGAAAATGGTGTTGCAACCATACCACTTTCCGTTTTCAATGCGAATGGTGAAGACAGAAAATTAATTCGTTTTTGTTTTGCAAAAGACAACGATACACTCAAAAAAGCCGCTGAAAAATTATGCAAGATTTAAAAATTACGCTTTGCCAAATCGACCAAGTTTGGGAAAATAAAAACGCTAATTACGAAAAGTATAGTGCTTGTTTTGAAAGTCAGCCAGATTCAGATGTTTTTGTTTTACCGGAAATGTTTCAATCAGGATTCTCTATGAACGTGCAAACGCTTGCCGAAAAATGGCATGACTCTCCTTCTCTAGCGTTTTTGAAAATGTGGTCAGCGAAAACCAACGCTGCAATTTACACATCTTTAATTATCGAAGAAGACAATTGCTTTTACAATAGAGGTGTTTTTGTTCAACCCAATGGTGAAGTTGTAAAATATGATAAACGAAAATCATTTGGGCTAGGGAATGAAAACCAATTTTACAAGTCAGGAAACTTGGAGAGCATTGTGGGATTTAGAGGGTGGAAATTCATGCTTGAAATTTGTTACGATTTACGCTTCCCTGAATTAGTAAGAAATTATCATGTGGATGGAAGTCCGCGCTACGATATTTTATTAAACGTTGCTAATTGGCCTGAAAGACGAATTGAACATTGGAAAGCTTTAATTCGAGCACGTGCCATTGAAAATCAATGTTATGCGATAGGCGTTAATCGTGTTGGAACGGATGGAAGCAATTTAATTTATAATGGTCAATCGGCTTGTTTCGATGCAATTGGAGAAGGAACTTACTTAGCTAATCAAGAATTGACACAACCATTCATCCTTTCGTTCGATAAATTAAACGAAATACGAACCAATCTCCCATTTCTGAAAGATTATTAACATTTTGTTAAATCTCTTATACTTATATTTGGGCAAACAAAAACTAAAATCCATCATGAAAAAAGTACTACTATCTTTTTCTGTACTTGCTGTTTCTGGTGTAATTGCACAAAAATCGCCGAAACTTCATACGTTTCAAGATTTAATCAGAACAGCACCTAAAACTACGGTTGTAAGTCAACCGGATGAAAAGTCAATGACCACTTTGTGGCAAGACAATTTTAACGATCCAAGCACTTGGGTTATTGATAACAGTGGTCAAAGCGGAATCGAATTTGGCTGGAACATTAACAGTACATCTGACGGTTGGTGGTCAGCTTCAGGTATTAGTGCAAATGGAACTTCTGGTGGGAACAATGCGGAGTTAGTCAATGGTGATCCAACTGCTTCACCTGCAACACAAGCTTTAAACGTTGTTTATACCATGACAACTGCAGCGCCAATTGACATTTCAAGTTTAGGTGGTAGCAATCAAGTTTCTTTACAATTCAAGCAATTTGGTGCTCGTTTCAACGATTTGCAAGAAATTCAAATTTCTACTGATGGTACAAACTTTACTACAGTTGGTGACAACTTAGATAAAACAGTTTTATCGCAATCAGGAGGTTCAGCATATCCTAATCCTGACACCAAGTTAATCAATTTGGCAACGGTTTTACCAGCAAACCCAACATCTGTATGGATTCGTTTCCGTTGGACAACAAACTATCCTGGATCTGCTTCAAATGCAAACGTTTGGGTAGCTTATGGATGGTATATCGATGATGTAAAAATCCTTTCTAATCCGGATTATGATTTGTCTTCAGGTACAACTTTCTGGGGTTCTGCAGGTTTGAATTATTACCAAATCCCAACAACACAAGTAGCTCCAATCGAAATGACAGCGAAAGTGTTTAACGGTGGTTTGAAAGATTTGAATGGTGCAACTTTAAACGGAAGCGTACTTTCAGGAGCAACAAACGTATTTTCGGGTACAAGTACACCTACAAATATTGCTTCTTTAGATTCAGCTGATTTGACTTTGTCAACTACATTTACACCTTCAGCTTCGGTTGCAAACTACACATTGAAAAGAAATTACTCTTTAGGAACTGTTCCAAACGGAATTATCTTAACAGGTGCGCTTTCAAATGGTGGAACGGGTTACACAACTGCGTCAGGTGTTTCATTAACAGGTGGAACAGGTTCAGGAGCAACGGCTTCGATTACGGCATCAGCTACAGGTGTTGTCGCAACAGGAAGTGTGAATGATGCAGGTATTTATTACTTGACTGCAAATGGCGCAACAACGGTTGGTGGTTCAGGTTCTGGACTTACTTTGGACATTGTTGCTTCACCAATTGTTGTGTCTAACTTAATTCCTAATATGCAAGGATCAGGTTATGTAGACGCAACAGATGTTCCAGTTTCAGGTGGTACGGGAACAGGAATGACAGTTGATATTACTTCAAACACAATAACAGGTGTTGGGTCAATTGTAATTAACAACCCAGGAACTGGTTATTCAAATCAAGATATGCTAACAATCATGTCTGGTGATAACAATGCAAACTTTATGATTAACACAACTGGTGGTGATATTACATCAGCAACCATTGCAAACGGAGGAACAGGCTATCAAGTAGGTGACATCGTTGCTATTCTTGGTTCAGGTCAAGCTAACAGTGGAAACTTCATCGTTCAGTCTGTTTCAGGTGGAACGGTTACAGCAGTAACGATTGCAAATGCAGGTACAGGTTACACTGCTGGTGATGTTCTTTCAATTGGTACAGGTGGAGCTACATATACTGTTGCTACGGTAACAAATAACACAGCTGCAACTGACGAAGTACCTGCAAACAACACAATCGCAGACGTAAACTTTGCAGTTACAAATTACATTTATGCACGTGATAACGGAACATTCTCTGGTTCTACTTCTAACGGAACAATTGGTTTCGAGGCGGGTAACTTATTTGATATCTACCAAGATCAAACCTTAAAAGGAATCAGCTTCCGTTTAGCAGGTGGTTCAGGAGGAACAACTGTAGGAACTGAAGTTTACGCTAAAATTTATTCTATTGATCCAAACACTGGTGATTTTACATTCCTTGAAGAAACAGCACCTTTGGTTGTAGCATCTGGAAACTTGAATACTATTTTGAACTTGCCTTTATTAAATCCTACACCACTTACTCAAGGTGAAACTTACCTTGCAGTTGTTGGTTCATTCGATGGTGGTTTAAAAGTTTCAAATGCAGGAACTTCTGATATTCAAACAACATTCTTCTTAGACCATACAGATGATACATGGTTCTATTCAACATCAACTCCAGTTGTACGTTTGAATTTTGATCCAGTTTTGGCTGTTGATGAGAACACAATGAATGTAAGTGCTGCGAAAGTTTATCCTAACCCAACAGCAAACAGCGCAACAGTTGCTTTCTCATTGACAAATGCATCTGAAGTTCAATTGAACGTTACAGACATGTCAGGAAAAGAAGTGTTTGCTAAAAACTTAGGTAGCTTAACAGCTGGTGAAAACAGTACAGAAATCAACATGGCTGGAATGGCAAGTGGCGTTTACTACGTTCAATTGCATTCAAACGGAAGTGTTGTAACGAAAAAAGTAATTAAGAATTAAGAAATCTAAATATCTTTGAGAGGCCGGCTTTGTCCGGCCTTTTTTTGTTTCAGGATGTGGGAATTTGAATTTGGATATGTTGGCCTGTTTATCACTTGCTTTTTAGCGGCAACTGTTCTTCCTGTGGCGTCCGAAGTGTTTTTGGGAGGTATGTTAGCCGCAGGATACGATCCAATCATGTGCCTCATTGTTTCAACGGTTAGCAATACCTTAGGGGGTTGGCTGAACTATTTCTTAGGTTGGTTGGGAAAAACAGAATGGTTGCTAAAAGTGGGTGCCACTACAGAAAAAATCATTAAATGGAAAGACCGAATTAACCGCTACGGCGTTTGGTTGGCATTGCTTTCCTGGTTGCCAATCGTGGGCGACGTAATTGGCATTGCTTTAGGATTTTTCCGCGCAAATATCTTTCTCTCCTTTTTATTTATGGCAATTGGCAAATTCTTCCGCTACTTAGTAATCATTGTAGTTTACCTCTATTTTACCTAAATTTTTGAGGCAAACGAATTTGCAAAAACTGGTACACAGGATCTCGGTGTAAAATCAAATCTTCTAATTTGTATTCAATACGTTGATCCGGTTGCACCGCTTCTTGTTCTACTTTCTCGTATCTAACGGGTGTAAATTTTAAAGTGGATACAGAAATTGGTATTCGTGAGTTTTCAAGGAAAATAACGGCTGCATTTCCAAAAGTACCGCTCGGTGTTCCCATACAAGGAGTGCCTATGATTTTTCCGCGTTGCGTTTCTTTGAACCAAGCTGCTAACATGGCAGAAGCTGACATCGAAAAACCATTCATAATCAATGTGCATTCGCCATCATAGGTTTCGTTTGTTCTATTTTTTGGGAGGTAATCGTACAGAATATTCATCTGCGTTCCCAATTCACTGTTGTAAAAGTCAAATTCCTTACTGATAATTCCTTTTGGGTACACGCGTTTGGCCATCCTAGCAAATTGCCATTCTTGATAAAAAGGCAATAAGGCAAAACGATCATACTTGCTTCGCTTGTATAAATAATTTATTTGATGACTCTTTTTGGAATTATTCAAATAACTCATAATGTATTCTTGTGCTCGAATAAGTCCACCTTTGTTATCACGTAAATCAATATAAATTTCTTTCGTTTTTCGTTTTTTCACTTCTTGAAAAAAGGCATCAACTTCTTTTTGAAACGGCACTAATGAAATCGCCTCAAATGATTTGATGATCAACACACCACGATTTTTTTCATCGAAAAAATAAGTCAATTCGTCTTCGTCAAACCATCCGCGGTCTTTTTTGATTTTTTTGACTTCCATCATGGGACATACAAAAGTTCCTTTTTTTCCTGTTGAATCAATATAAGCCAACTCGATTTTGTCTTCTGTATTTACCCAATTAAAAACAATGCCCATCAGTTTCGTTGCCACTTCGTTTTGTGCATCCTGCGCATTTCCCTCAATAAAACACAAACGTTTACTTAACTTGAACAGGCTGTCTGCACTCATTTTATTGAACGAAATGATTTTTGTACCAACAGGCAAGCCATTTTTGTGAATTTTTTCTAGGTAATAAGCACTGTCAATGCAAACTATGTTGAAGGGACAAATTAATTTGTGTTTTGTCCCCATGTACAAAATGTCACGTGGATTTAAATTCGTGTGTGAATCGTGCAGTGAGTTGATAAAATCCGATACAATCATTGCAAATTCCGTCATGGTTTTTTCGGTCGAAGCAGCTTTAATGGCTTGTTCATAAGCCTTATCAAATTGCTCTCTTTCTTGATACAAATAGGGATTGGGATGAACTTCTAAGAGTGTTTTTTTGAGTTCCACCAAATCATTAATCATGGATTCTGGACAAATATACGTTTGGTTTACATCCGCTTTTCGAATCGGAAAATACTCCCAACATTTTTGGGCATCCATCGTAATGGACTGAAAAAGAACGAAAAATAGAATTAAGTATCGATAAAAACGCATGCCTCTTACATCAAAAATAAAGCGTTTGGGTTTACGTTTAACAAAAAACAAAAAAACTTACTTTGAAATCCACTTTGTTTTTATTCACTTCGAACATTACCGCTACAATTTTTGTCTCTAGAAAGTACCTTTTTTAGAAAGAAGTTGAGATTAATTGGCATTCAAATGATGTTATTTATTTCCTAAAAATGATTATTAATCAACTAATTACCTAAATTAGTGTAAAATTGACACTAAGATTATGAAAACAGTATTAATTGCAGGTGGCTGTGGCTTGATTGGCAAAGAACTCCAAAAGCGCTTAACAATCAAAGGATATAAGGTGTATTCGTTAACTCGACGTGCAAAAGCGCGTGGACAAATATATTGGGATCCACAAAAGCAAACTTTTGAAAGCAAACACTTGGATGAGATTAATATCATTATCAATCTTGCAGGTGCAAACATTGGAGAAAAGCGTTGGACAACTGAGCGAAAAGAGGAGCTGCACGATTCACGTATTCAAGCAACAAATTTTCTCTTTTTGTTAACGAAACACATGCCTCAACTTGAATATTATGTGGGTGCTTCGGGAGTCAATTGTTACAAGGAAGATGGTACAATCCACTCAGAAACGGATGTTTTTGGAACGGATTTTTTATCCCAATTAGTGAAAGATTGGGAAGAAGCGAGTTTTTCGTTTCAGCAAAAATGTAAAACGAGTGTTTTGCGTACCGCAGTAGTTCTGACG
>CAZHPL010000038.1:0-16369 GCA_964534495.1 uncultured Lishizhenia sp. | reverse complement strand
GCAAAAACTTGAATTTCTTTTCCTAAACGTGTCGGAGAAGCAGGTTGACCATGTGTTTTAGCCAACATTGCTATGTCTTTCCAATCCTTTGCAAAACCTTCAAGTTTCTGAATGACTTGTTCCAATAACGGATAATACACTTCCAACATTCCCATTTTCAAGGACAGCGGAACGGCCGTATTGTTGATGTCTTGAGAAGTGAGTCCAAAATGAATAAATTCCACGTATTTATCCAGACTTAATTCGCTCATTTTCTTTTTCAAAAAATACTCAACTGCTTTGACATCGTGATTGGTAACTTTCTCAGTGTCTTTGATCCAAAGGGCATCTTCTTCTGTGAAATGTTCATAGATGTCACGCAATTTTTCAGACATTTCAAGAGGAAAATCTTCCAAGCCATTTAAACGCAATGTGGAAAGCGCCAAAAAATATTCAACTTCTACTAAAACGCGGTAACGAATCAAACCAAATTCAGAAAAATAAGGTCGTAAATCTTTAGTTTTTCCAGCGTATCGACCGTCGATGGGAGAAATGGCTGTTAGGGAATTTAAATGCATAGTATTTTCGAAAGCGCAAAGATAAGATGAACTATTTGAAAAGCTTGTTTAACGTGGATAATTACTGCTTTTTGTTTAGAACAAATCCAAATTTCAACTTGTTTTTGAATCAAAATGGATTTCGTGCGCCTCAATCACGGTTCATTGTCTAAATTTGAAACATGAATTACTCAAAAGGATTTATTCGGCTCAATTGGATTACGTTGGTATTGATTTACTTGGTGATTTTCGCTGGAAGTTTTGTTCGAATTACAGGAAGTGGAATGGGATGTCCCGATTGGCCAAAATGTTTTGGGAAGTGGGTGCCACCAACCGAAGTAACGGAATTACCTTTCAACTACCGTCAAATTTATTTGGAAAAGCGTCAGAAAAAAGTGGAGAAATTCTGCAAGTTTTTGTCGGCCATTGGCATGAAAGAAACAGCTGATAAAATCAAAAATGATCCGGAAGTATATATAGAAGAAGCGTTTAATCCTTCTCGCACTTGGACTGAATACGCAAATCGCTTGGTAGGATTTCTCTCCGGGAACGCATTGTTGATTTGCTTTCTGTGGATGTTGTTCCGCTATCGCAAATCGGGGTTAGTCGGTATTGCATTTTTGAATTTGATCATACTCGGTGTCGAAGCTTGGTTTGGTTCCATCGTTGTTGCCACCAATTTAGTTCCTTGGACCATCACCTTGCACATGTTCCTCGCCTTGGTGATTGTTGCCATTCAAATGTATGTTCTTTACAAAATCAGCCCGGTTCAAAGCAGGAAATTGAGCTTTGATAAAACCATGCGTTGGATGATTTATATTGTTTTAGGGATTACTTTTTATCAAATGTTTTTAGGAACACAAGTTCGCGAATCCATTGATTTATTGACGAAACAAGGTTTTGGTCGCGACTCGTGGACGGATAAGTTGGGAATTGCATTTTACATTCACAGAAGTTTTTCTTGGTTGGTATTGGGTTTATTAGCCTACATGGCATTTCATAACGAGAAATCAGAAAAACATTTTGCGGTACGTTTAGCTTTTATCGTGCTTGCCATTGAGTTAACAAGCGGCGTTTTATTGGCGTATGCAGATATGCCTGGTTTAGTTCAAACCTCTCACTTAATTTTTGCGTCCTTATTGTTCGGAATCCTTTGGATGACCAGTTTACGAATCAAAAGAATCAACGGTTGAAATTAATTAATCGCGCACTAGCAGTTTGCTTATGTTTAATAGCTTTCCATACGACAGCTCAAACGCTTTCCATTTCAGGGAAAATTATTGATAGTGAAACGAAACTACCCCTTGAAGATGCTTATGTTTCAAATTCTTCAAACGACCAGCATAGTCATTCAGATAAATACGGAGCTTTTGTTTTAAAGGAAATCAATGCAGGCGCGGTAAGCTTGTATTTTGAAAAAAGCCATTATGAAATAAAGGAAATAAAGCTAAACGCAAACAAAGAAATTTCGGGACTTTTAATTGAACTTCAATTGAAAGCAAAGGAAGTGAAAGAAATACTAATCTCCGCTGATAAACCCTTGTCAGCAGCCTCTTCCATGTATATCAATCAAACGGGTTTTTTAAATCGTCCACGTAATTCCGCTCAGGATTTAATGCGTGCTGTTCCGGGTTTATTCATTGCACAACATGCGGGTGGAGGAAAAGCAGAACAGATATTTGTGCGTGGTTTTGATTGTGATCATGGTACGGACGTTGCCACTTTTGTAGATGGCTTACCTGTCAATATGCCCAGTCATGGACATGGTCAGGGGTATGCTGATTTGCATTTTGTCATTCCAGAAACCGTGGAGGGAATTCAAGTTTTTAAGGGCACGTCTTCACCTTATTATGGCGATTTTGCAACGGGCGCAGCGATTCAATTCAAAACGCTTGATACACTGGCCCAAAATACCGTTTCGGTGGATGCCGGTTTTTACCCAACCATGCCCGCTTATTCAGGTAATCGAATGTTGGCCCTGCTTCAAATTCCTGAGAAAAGTGACAAAGTAACCTCTTATTTTGCCGCAGAAATGTTGAATGGGCGCGGTTATTTTGAACGAGACCAAAAATTGAAACGTTTTAATTTGTTTTCAAAAACCACTTTTTTTCTAGCTGAAAATCAACGTTTGCTATTGACGGTTTCAGGTTTTGGTTCAACGTGGAATGCGTCAGGACAAGTCCCTGAAAGGTTAGTGGATAATGGAGCGATTTCTCGATTTGGGTATGTCGATCCCAATGAGGGCGGTACAACGCAACGCAACAATATCAATTTGGTGCATACGTGGAAAATGAAAAAGGGCGAATGGGAAACCCAAGCTTTTGCGAGTAGGTATCGCTTTCGTTTGTTCTCCAATTTTACGTTTTTTCTGGAAGATTCGATTCATGGAGACATGATAGAGCAAGACGATCAACGCAACGTTTTTGGCATCAATACAAAATACAGCATTGAACATCACATAGGTGAACAACACGGAAAATTCACAGTCGGCGCGCAATTGCGTTCGGATGCGATTGAAAATCAATTGTGGAATGCACCCCAACGTACGCGCATGGAACAACGCGCTCATGCCAACGTTTTATTGCGCTCCAATGCACTTTATGCCAACGAAACGTTTCGGCTTTCCAAAAAGTGGCGCATGGATCTGGGATTGCGGTACGATTATTTAATTTTTGATGTGGAAGATTTAATCCCTACAGATTCCTCTCATACGAATTATTCTGGGTACAATTTTCAATCGGGCTTACATCCTAAATTCAATTTGGCTTTTTCTCCAACCAATAATTGGCAATTGTTCTTGAATGCGGGAAGTGGTTTCCATTCCAATGATGGGCGTTCTGTTGTGCAAGACAAGACCAATCATCAATTACCATTGGCTATTAGTAGCGAGTTGGGAACTTTGTTTTCAATTAAAAAAATAGTGGTTTCGCTTGCTTTTTGGGAAATGGAATTGTCCAACGAATTAGTCTATGTGGGCGATGATGGCACAACCGAAAACCGTGGTACAACACGACGTTTAGGTGTGGATGCTAGTTTACGTGCACCATTAACTTCTTGGTTATTTGTAGATGCGGATGTGAATTGGGCGCGAAGCCGGTTTACCAATGCTCTTTTTAAATCACAATTATCGAGTGATTTCTATGTGCCTTTAGCTCCGATTCTTACTTCGACGGGAGGTTTTTCGACGAAATTCAAAATGGGCTTAGAAGCGAGTTTGCGTTTTCGTTACATGATGGCGCGACCTGCCACAGAAGATAATTCGGTTGCCACGAGAGCCTATACGGTTTTTGATGCTTCTTTGGCATACACTTTGAAAAACTGGAAGTGGACTTTGACCATTGAGAATTTACTCAATACCGCTTGGAACGAAGCACAATTTGCAACAACTTCACGATTACAAGGTGAAGCACAAGCAATACAAGAAATTCATTTCACTCCCGGAACACCGTTTTTTGCTAAGTTGGCGATAGCTTATAGCTTTTGAAATGAACACCTTTGTTTTTAACGGATTGTAACGCATGATTTGAAGTTTCTTTTTTTCTGTTTCGTTCGAGTTATCAAATGCATAGTGTATTTTTACATCAAAATTGTACCTATGAAATACGTTTACGCAATCCTTGCATTTAGTACTTTATTGCTAACTTCTTGTGCGAAGGAAAATGCATCTGATGTGAATCAAGAAAAAATTTACACGGATTATGAAGTTTTTTACAATGAAAACACAGATAAAACATGGGTGCTAGCAAAGTTTCGTTTTGGAGGGCCGACAGGAACTATTCTAGAATTAGATTCAACGTCATACGTGACTTTTAACAATGACACCTTGCCTTATAATATTTTGTACACAGGTCATTTTAAAGAATATGCGGGCAGAATTACAATAGGTTCATTTAAATATGAAAATGTTTTAGGACAAACCTTTGTGAATTCTATTCCGGCAGTTGATGTGCTTGCGTTTGCTGCTGATTTTGACACACTCAAAAAATCACAAGCACAAACCATTACATGGGTTGGAACGCCTTTAGCAGCTAATGAATCCGTTGGTATTTTTATTGGAAATGGTGCTTGGGGTCAAGCAGCTTTAACTTGGCAAGATAACGATGGTGCAACAGGAATTGTGTTAGGCATCACCCAAATGGCAGCTTTAGGTGTAGGTAATTCAACGGTGTTTATGGATCGCCAAAATGAAGAAAATGTCACACAAGGAACTTCAAAAGGCGGGAAAATTAGAGCCAAATACAGAGCGTTGAATAGAGTGGTGCAGGTGGTTAATTGATGAAATTGAATGGTTTTTTAGTTATCTATGCGTAAACCACGATTTCAACAATTTGATCCGGGTACAGGTTTGTCTTCTTCTGACAAGCAAAGTCGTATCATGGAAAAAGACGGGAGTTTCAATATCATTCATCGCAACCGACAGTTGCACATCGGGATGATGTATAGCTATCTCATCAATGCAAGTTGGTCGCGGTTTTTTGTACTCATCACGCTTGGTTATATCGGGTTTAATATTCTTTTTGCTTTCGGTTATTTATCCATTGGGGTTGAAGGATTGGGGGTTGTAAAAGAAGATGTGTTTTCGAATTATTTGCATTGCTTTTTCTTTAGTACACAGACTTTTACAACGATTGGTTACGGTTTTTTAGCTCCCAAAACAGCGGGTATTTCTACCTTGGCGGCATTGGAAGGATTTATTGGTTTATTGTATTTTGCTTCTGCTTCGGGTTTGTTTTATGGACGGATTTCACGACCGAAACCTCAATTGCGTTTCAGTTCCAATATCCTAATTCGGGATTTTAATGACACAACCGCTTTGATGTTTCGCATGATGAACAAAAACAGAAATGTGTTGATGAATCTCAATGTTACTGGGAATGTGGCGTTTAAAAACGACAAGGATGGAAAAACGTTTTACACGTATAATCAGGTTTCGTTTCAAATCAATCATATCAACATGATGCCATACACGTGGACGATTGTTCATGTTTTGGATGAAAACAGTCCTTTTAACGGTTACACAAAGGAGGAGTTGAGCCGTTTGGATGCTGAGCTATTGATTATGATTAGCTATTTCGACGATACTTTTTCTCAGGAGATGTACCAACGACATTCGTACACATTTACAGAATTATTAATCGATCGTGTTTTTGTGCCTGCATTTGAGTTTGATGAAAACGGAAATGGGATTTTGGATCATGAAAAACTGGATGATACAGTTGTTGTTATTCCAGAAACTTCCACTTTAAACCAATAAATACATCGGTTGAAAAAGCGTGGTCGTAGTTATAAACGGCCATGTAATTCGCTTCAAAACGACTGAAAATACTCAGTTTTTTTCCTGCATTTATGTCTATTTCTGGTAAAATTGAAAACCCCATTCCGTTGGCGTAATACCGATTCCATAAAGGGAGTTTTACTTGCCATTTTCCGAAATCATAACGTGCGTCCGCATAAATTATTGGTTCAGCACTACTGCTTACGTGTGCACGCGAATCGTTTACTAATCGGATGCGTACGTCCGTTCCAAAACCCAGATGAAACGAAACTTTGCTCTCCTTTTTTTGTAAACGATAGGTCGCAATTGGACTAAAATCATAACCGTCTTTGGATGCAAAAAAAAGTGTTCCGTACGAGCGCAGTCGGGTTTGAATTTGTACGTTTTTTAAGAAATAGGGTGAATCATAGCGAATGTTGGTGACTGGATACAAATACTTTGTGCGCCAACTTCCCCAGTCAATGGATAAGGATCCTTTTTCTTGCCCAAAAGCAAATAAGGATGAAAACAAAAGCACGCACATTACGTGGCTTTTTTCCACGGAAAACGAAGATAAATTAAGGCGCAACTTCTTCATAGCTTGTTCCAATTTTAACGGCATCAAAATAAACGGCATTGGTAAAAAGTGGTTTTTCTGGACCTCGATATTGTCCGAATTTGAAATAATTCCCCGAACGATTAAATAGATTGCGTTTGTAATACTTAAAGTCTGTTCCGTTGAAAGGTGTAATTTGTGTACCATTGAGCCAACATTCCACAAAACCATCGTCTTTGTCCGACCAATACACATGCATAACGACATCGTTCCAAACGCCTTTTTGGATTTCTTGAATTTCCCCAACGCCAAAATTGTAGTGATTTGAGTTAGGATTGGTATTCATTTTCACTTGAATGTGGTTGTCCAAATAAACAATATGAAGTGGGGGAGAAGAGCCATGTAAACGCGGCATTGGATTCCAACTTTCGCCCAATTGATAGTTGGGTAAATCTTGCCATTGGCAAATAACGTTGTAACTATCTTCTTTGTAAGCTGTGTCAATCATAAAGCTAAATCCATAGTAGACTTCAGTTCTGTATTTTGCACATTCATAGACACACATTTCTGTACGATAACCATGCGCCACAAAATCTCCCGGTTGAAGAATGGTTTTTAGTGCATTATTTCCTTCTTTCACAGGATTATGGACAAAAAGTGTGTTGGAATTTGTGTCTTTAACGAGCAAATCAAATTGGCCTAGATTTCCATTTTCAAAATTTTCAGCGAAATGTAATACCTCTTGATTCTTATCAGGAATGGGAACTTTGCCACATGAAAAGATCAAAAGCAAGTAAGCTAACATTGAAACAGGAAAGGAATAAAAGGGAAATTGGAATTTCATGTAATGGTTTGAATATCAAAAATAAACAAAATGAGTTTGAGTTAGTTTTTTTGTCTTGACACAAAAGGACCACCTCGCAGAAGCAGCGAAGCTAAAAGGTCAAGTCTCAATTGAAGCCGTTCGGAGAATAAAATTATGTCATCCCTTCGGGATTAGCCATTCGAAAATTGTCTTATCCTCACTTTTGTCAATTGAGACGGGATTGTAGGAACGCATTTGGGTTCTTTTTATGGATGGGGTTTTCGTTTGCGCTGTTTGTTTTTACTGGTTAGATGGCTCAACTATATTAAACAAAAAAAAGCACCCAAAACTGAGTGCTTTTCTACTAAGTATAATTGAATTAGAAGTTATATCTTCCGTCTTCGATTAATTTTTGAGCGATCATTTGACGCGCTACTTTCGGATTAAACGCTTCTGTTTTTGTGAATCGTTTTAATCCCATCAACATCATACGCGCTTCGTCTCCGTCTGCGAAAGACATAATAGCATCTTTAGCCGCTTTTTCTATACGGTCAGCTGTATCGTAGAAATATGTTTTTGCGATAGCGATGTCAATTGCAGCAGCTTCTTCACCTACAGCAGCGATTTTCTTTTGAACGCGTAAAAGAACAGATTCTGCTTGATACGTCATGATAGAAAGATCAGCAATACCCATCAACACTTCTTGTTCTTTCGCCATTGTTTGCATTAATTTCTGAACAGCAGAACCTGCTACCATCAAGATGCATTTTTTGAAACCTTCAACATATTTTTCTTCGAATCCAAGTGGACCTGTTGGCAAATCGCCCATGTCAGGAATACTCATTAATTCACCTGCAACTTTCATCGCTGGCCCCATCAAATCTAATTCTCCTTTCATGGCTCTTCTCAACACCATGTCAACTGTTAACATACGATTGATTTCGTTTGTTCCTTCGAAAATACGATTGATACGAGAATCACGGTAAGCTCTTTCTACGTTTGATTCCGCAGAATACCCCATACCACCATATACTTGAACGGCTTCGTCAACCACATAATCCAAACACTCGGAACCTGCCACTTTTAAAATCGCACATTCAGGAGCAAATTGCTCAATTCCTTTCAATGTTGCAGCTGCTTTGTCCATACCTTCTGCCATGTAACCAGCAATTGCATCGTCGATGTTTTGACCTGCGCGGTACGTAGCACTTTCTACTACATACGTGCGAATTACTTGCTCTGCCAATTTGTAACGAATCGCTCCATACTTAGAGATTGAACGACCAAATTGTTCACGCTCATTTGCATAACGAACCGTTTCTGTGATTGCACCTTTTGCACCACCCATAACACCAGCAGCCAATTTAATACGACCGATGTTCAAGATGTTTAAAGCGATTTTGAAACCATTCTCACGTGTAGAAAGCATGTTCTCAACTGGAACTTTCACATTATTGAAAAATACTTGACGTGTCGATGAACCTTTGATACCCATTTTCTTTTCTTCTGGGTTCAATGAAATTCCTTCACTATCTGCTTCCACTAAGAATGCAGTTAAGTTTTTGTCATCGTCGATTTTAGCGAAAACAGTAAACAAATTAGCGAATCCACCGTTGGTAATCCACATTTTTTGTCCGTTGATTACATAGTGTGAACCATCAGCCGAAAGAACCGCTTTCGTTTTACCTGAATTGGCATCTGAACCTGATCCTGGCTCAGTTAAACAATACGCCGCTTTCCATTCACCTGAAGCTAATTTCGGGATGTATTTTGCTTTTTGTTCTTCGTTTCCATAATAAAGAAGTGGTAATGTTCCAATTCCTGTGTGTGCTCCGTAAGCAACTGAAAACGAGTGACCCGTTCCCAATCTTTCTGTCGCTAATAATGAAGTTTTGAAGTCAACACCCATTCCACCTAATTCTTCCGGAACAGACAATCCCAACATTCCTAACTCACCTGCTTTTTCCAAAATAGACGGCATCAAACCTTCTTCCATTTTGTCAATGCGGTCCAAATGCGGCAAAACTTCTTGTTCGATGAAATCGTCGCACATTTTTGCGATCATTTGGTGTTCTTCTGTCCATTCTTCCGGTGTGAAAATCTCAGCCGGAGTGGTTTTGCGGATGATAAATTCTCCTCCTTTAATTGCGTTAGCACTCATATAGTTGATGTTTTAAAAAATTTCTGCACTAAAATTAAAAGAAAAATAAATATTATGCATGCATAATTAAAAATATTTTTTCAACTTGCTCGTTATTCATCCAAATGCAGGCCTATTTATGGATTTCCAATGTAATTTGTATCTTTAATGTATGAAAATCACCATTCCAGAACCTTGCGACCAACGTTGGGACGAAATGACCCCGAAAGGAATGAATCGACATTGTCAAATGTGTCAAAAGGAAATTATTGATTTTTCTCATTATTCAGATGCCGCTTTGGTAAAATACATTGAAGCTAATGAAGGTCGAATTTGTGGACGATTTATGAGTGATCAATTGAATCGAGAATTGGTGTATCAAGCGCCTAAAAAGTCCGTTTTATCGTTCATTTCTCAAAAATGGCTGGCGTTTTGGTTGTTTGCCACTGCTCCCGTTCATTTCTTGAAAGCGCAAACGAAAGTTGAATTTACGGTTTCGCAATTAAATCCAATTGATACAACAAAAAATAAAATTTCAGGAAAAATTGAGATTTCTCATCCTTCTTCATTTCAGGATTATGAAATTTCATTGTTTGAACTCAATTTAAAGACAAAACCTGACTTAAATGGCTTTTTTTCGTTTGAATTTGAAGATGCAAGTTTTGGCGTTTATACCTTGCATGTTAATAAATATGGTAGAGAAGAAATAAGCCAAATGATTGAAAACGTACCTATTAACTCAAATGTGATTGTGCATTTTGTTTCAAATGAAGATCAATTATATACTGGAGGAATAGAAGTGAGTAGAAATGAGGTTGAGAAAAAAAGAATTTTCCAAAGAAGGCGGAAAACCAGAAATTGATAATGTGCATTTTTTTCCTGAAGCTAATATTTCTCCTTCCAGTCGAAAAGACTTAGTTGTGGTGATTTAGCGAAAATGAAGAGCATTTTCGCTTTAACCAATAATGTAAAAGTCATTCCGACCAACGGGAGGAATATTAATAAACAAGTACGAAAGCTAAAAAACAAATATTTAATCAACCGTTTCATTTCAATAGCTAAAACCCTATAAAATTCAGGGATTATTGAATTCGCTTTTTAAGTTCCTTTGATGGAATTTTGTGACTGAAAAAAATTATTTATTGAGTTGTGATGCTTCACACTAAATCTAAACAACCATCAATCCAACTTCAACTCCATCACATAATCATTCATAAAATAGCCATTGCCGATGTCGAAGTCTTTTTCTTCGCGAATGGAAAATCCGATTTTTTTGTAAAATTCAAAAGCTTTGTTGTGGCGATTTACTTGTAAAATCAAGGTAATTTGTCCGTTTTCCTTTGCTAGTTCAATGCCTTTTTGGAGCAATTTATACCCCAATTTTTTTCCGTGGTAATCAGGTAAAACATATAGTTTATTCAACTTGGCTTCACCGATTGGACCACAATTGAATTGAATATCCATAAAACCAACTTGCTTGATTTCTTCAAAAATCCCAAAGTACAAATGGCCTTCATTGACTTGTTGTAGCAACGATTGTTCACTGTACATCCAGTCGAGCATGTACGCTAATTGTTCCTTGCTCAAAATTTCTTTATACGCAACAGGCCAAATGAGATGCGCCAAACGCTGTACTTCTTTTAATTCTTCAAGTGCTAATGCACGAATCATAGTTTGCTGAATTTTTGTTGGTAAACACGACCTTCCCAAACGAATCGTACAAGATAGGTTCCACTTTTCAAGTTTGAAACGGAAATGGATTGGTTTTCAACTGGACAACTTGTCGTTTTTCCATCCAAGCTAATACAATCAACTTGTTTAGGTGCAAATTCACCTTTTAGATGAAGTACTTCTGTCGTTGGATTAGGGTAAAGCGTAAATTCCGTTGTTTTTAATTCTATTGTTCCCATGGTAACCAAAGCTAGTTGCACTGCTGCATAGGCATTGATTTTTCCAGCTCCCCATTGCGTACTTCCTTCGGAAGGAATAACTCCTGTGAAATTATCCTGACGCGCTGTTTGTTTGATGATGCTTTTGATTTGTCGAGCTGATAAATACGGATTGGCGTCTAATATAAGCGCACAAACACCTGCTACCATTGGTGAAGCCATGGATGTTCCTGATAACTTGGCAAATTTATACGTTCGTCCATTGAAATTCACACTTGCAATGGAAGTAAACGCTTGGTCTGTAAACGAAGACATAGAAGAAGCTACTCCGACACCAGGCGCTGTAATGTCCGGTTTCATGGTTCCATCGTAGCGAGGACCAATACTTGAAAACGAGGCAATGGCACCTCCGACTGAGCTTCCGCCAGCAGTTGTGTAATGTGAAGTGTAAGCTGCGACGCTAATGACATCATCGGAACATGAGGGTTCACTGATTCCATATTGATTGTCACCTGATACGGTTCCTGTCCCGGAGAAAGAGAAAGGCATTCCCCAATTTCCAACACCGTTACTAAGTTCCGTTACGTTCCAATAGTGAACGGTTCCTGTATCAGCCATGGATTTCAAAAGAACTTTTAAAGTGGTATTAGTACATTTTACACGTAAACGCATTTGTGGACGGTTGTTTAAGGGGTGAGCGCTATCCGCCGAAATATTGTAGAAGATGGTATCAACTCCCGTAACAAGAAAGGTGTCCACATAATTAAGTGTGTTGTTAGTTGAATAGTAAGGACTTTCTACCAACAAAGTACCTGAGCTGTTGTTTACGATGATGCCGTTTGAGAAGGAATGTCCTGGTTCACCCCATGCATGAATGCTTTGTCCCCACATATTTGCATTTGCACTGTAAGAGTAAAAATCAATTTTGGATTTGAGAACATCGTTACTAAATGTCTTTTTCAAATGGAAATTTACGTCGCCATTATTACCACCTGAATTCGCAAAAACAACACCTAAATCAGTGAAATGCGTAATGGCTTGACTCAGTGTCGATGTTCCGTCCAAGGTTCCAAAATAGTACAAGCCCCAACTCATGTTGACAACCAATCTTTTTCCATCTGCATTTGCTTTGTCATACAACCATTGCCACGCGTCTAAAACAGACGCTTCATCCACTAAAATGGTAACAAAAAGGTATTTGGCGTCAAACGCAACACCGCGGTAAATGGTTCCCGCACCACTACCGCCACAAATTCCTGCGACGTGAGAGCCATGCGTTGCATACGAGTAAACATTGGCTGTATCGCATTGTGCGGCCAATAATTCAGTAGGGGAGTTGTACTCTGTTCCATACGTGTATCCCGTTGGATGAGGTCCGCTCGTTTTGTATTGATCCCACGCAGCTCGAATGCGCGTTTGCGTTAAGGAAGTATCGTAAAACATAGGTGAAGTGTAATCAAATCCCCAATCAGTTATTCCGATGTACACATCTTTTCCAGTGTAAGCTTCAGGCAATCCAATTCCTAGTTGAACGCTATCTGCATGCATGTCTTTAACTGCTTTGTCCAACAATGGATTCATTTTTTTTGCAATTTCTAGGTATGCAATTCCATCTAATTGATTCACTTTATTTAAGCTTGAAAGAGGAATTTTTAAGGTGACAATATCACCTATAGCTTTACTACAAATAATTCCTTTTTGTGTCAGTTTTTCGCGGTCAAAATGTGTGTTTATTCGACCAATACACGACAAATAATCGCTTTGATTCAAATGAATTATTGGGTTGTTGTTTAAAGCCTTACTACCTTTTTTTGCTTGTAATAATTCTTGAATGACTTGCTTGTCGTTGTTACTGATTTTGACTTGTGTATGCGCTAGAAAACCTAAAAACGCAAAGGATAGAAAGAGTAGTTTTTTCATAATTGAATTTCAAATTCAAACTAAAGATACTATTTTTTCATCGAATGAAAAGAGCCAAATCTTTTGAATGAAGAGTGGGGATACAAGCCTAGATTTACTAAAACAAAAATGGAGTCCGATTTGAACTCCATTTAGCATTTGATTTTTTTATCTTTCTTCGAATAATTCTTCTTCGCAGCGACGTACTTTTGGTAAGTGCTGTAGTGGATCTTCATCTGCTCGATAGCCCATTGGAACTAACAAAACGGCTTGCCAATTGTCTTTTTCCAAATCGAGTAGAGCGTTTACTTGGTCTGCCTCAAAACCTTCCATTGGAGTGGCATCGATTCGTAGTTGAGCGCAAGTATGAAGCAATTGACCCAAAGCAATATAAGCCTGACGTGCGGACCATTCATTGGTTTTTTGCGTTCCTTTTTCGCCCAATTTTGTTTTGACGTGGTTTCCATAACCTTGCAAATTAGCAACGTCCATGTTTCGAGTGGAAGCAACGTTGTGCATGTGTTGATCGATGTAGGCTTCATCAATGTTGGTACGCGAGCAAATCACGAGTAGGTGAGAGGCATCTGTAACTTGCGTTTGATTCCAAGCGTGTTTTTTCAATTCTTCACGTAATTCGGCCGTTTCGATGAACAAAAACTTCAATGCTTGTAGACCATAACTGGTTGGTGTTAAGCGCAAGGATTGTCGAATAATCGTTAGGTCTTCAGCTGTAATTTTTTTGCTTGGATTGTATTTTTTGGTGGCATAGCGCCATTGTAAATCCTCTATTATCTGTTTCATGTTTTTATTTTGAGAACACAAAAGTAGAGCAAATGTTCAGTTGGAAATGGAAATGGGAGGGTTTAACTTTTTTTGGAGAAGGGACATTAAGACGTTAGGACATTAAGACAATAGGACTGAGGGACAAAGGACAATAGGACAAAGGACGATAGGACGATAAGACAATATGACAAAGGACAAAGGACGATAGGACGATAAGACAATATGACAAAGGACAAAGGACGATAAGACGATAAGACAAAGGACGATAAGACAACAGGACAAAGGACAAAGGACGATAAGACGAAAGACAATAAGACAAAAGACGACAGGACAAAGGACGATAGGACAAAAGACGATAAGACATTCAGACATTAAACGCACTTAATTAATTGTTGTTGAAACCATTAAGTAAAATTTGTGAGAGAGGTACGTTTTTTTTAAATAAATAGAAGATTCATTTACTAGAATCCCACGCCCCCGATTGAAACGGCATCATCCGACTAGGCAGGGTTGGCGAAAGGAGAAGATTGTCGGATATATATTGGAAAGCGGGATAAGGCGCCAAAAACATAAGTAAAATTCCTTTTGCCATTCTTTTGCTTGATCAAAAGAATCACCTCGCAGAAGCAGCGAAGCTAAAAATCAAGGCTGGGAATTTCTATTTTGTTCGCAAATATGGCTTCGATATTCGATTAATTTTCCGAAGCGAACAATTTCAACTCCTTTCTGAAACTTACTATTTCTCGCGATGCTCGAAATGACCTTCTGGTATGAAGTCAAGGCGAAAATGTATTGCATTTTCGCTTAGCTCCCCCAACGAAAAGTCATTTCGAGCACATGCGAGAAATATTAATGAACCGTTTCAGTGCAGAAGTCAAAACCATGAAATTCAAGGCCGATTTTTTCGCTATTATTATTTCGTACAGGAGATTTTGTAAGTAAAATTGATATTTTAAACGGGACTAAAATGCACTGTCAGTGTGTTTTTTTTATTTCCAATTTAATCTATTATTGGATTGAAAATGGCTTTGATTTATTAAGGATTTTTAATGTTTGAGGGCAATTCAACGTGCGATGTTGAAAGTTTTTCGAGCTTGCTTTTGAAATGTGTTTTTTTAAAACGACCTTCGTTACATGGCATTAAGTAGATTTTGGTTAATTATTTTTATTTCGTCGATACTTTTTTTGGTCGCGAGTTTGTTTACATCAGGTAGTTATTCCGTTGATTATGTGATAAATGGAAAAAAAGACGATCCTTTTTTGATTGGTGAAAAATTCCTGCATCAAATCCCGAAACACATCGCTGATAGTTTGAAAAAACAAGAAGATGCGGTTTACGTTGTCAACTTCAACACGGAAGATGCGGACACGACCTATCATTATAAAAATAAAACGGTGCAAGTGTATTCGGGCGTTCAAAAAGCGGATGGTTTGTTGCCAACGTGTAAAAACAGCCTCATTGATTTGATTATTCCCTTGATTGCTTACTTGGCATTTTTCTCTGGAATCATGCAATTGCTCATCGATTCAGGTGCAGCAGAACGCTTGGCAAGGCGATTAAGTCCCTTGTTCACCAAGGTTTTTCCAACTGTGCCCCAAAATCACCCTTCGATTTCATACATGACCTTGAATTTTTCAGCCAATTTTCTAGGTTTGGATTCAGCAGCTACTCCTTTCGGTTTGAAAGCCATGCAAAGTTTACAGGAAATAAACCCTGATAAAGATAAAGCTAGCGATGCGCAAATCATGTTTATGTGTTTGCATGCGGCAGGACTTTCCTTGATTCCAACGTCTATCATTGGTTACCGTGCGGCAGAAAATGCGAGTAATCCTGCTGATGTTATGATTCCATGTATCATCACTTCTTTTGCAGGAACGATAGCTGCGTTTTTATTGGTGGGAATTCGTCAACGTATCAATTTTAAGAGTTTTGCATTATTATCAGTGATTGTAGGCGTTTTGTCAGCTATCATCGGTTTGTTGTTGTACATCAATCGTTTGAATATCATCGAAAAAAATCATTTCACGACCAATTTTTCAGGCTTGTTGTTGATTGGAATCATTGCCTTGACCTTGATTTATTCATTCTGGAATGAGAAGAAATTTGCCTTGCAAGAATCGACCATTTTTGATTCGTTTGTGAACGGTGCGCAAGGAGGTTTGAAAACAGGAATTACTATTTTTCCGTATGTTTTGGGTATGCTAGCCGCGATTTCTATTTTCCGAAATTCAGGATTATTTGAGCTATTGAGTGATGGTATTTCCTTTGTGTTTATGAATATGGGCGTTTCGAAAGACATCACGGATTCGCTTCCAGTTGCTTTGTTACGTCCGTTTAGTTCAGGTGGTTCACGCGGATTTATGATTGATGCGATGCGCAATTTTGGTCCCGATTCGTTTACGGGAAGGTTGAGTTGCATTTTCCAAAGTAGCGCGGAAACAACCTTCTATGTGATTGCAGTTTATTTCGGTTCGGTGAATATCAAAAACACGCGCTATACCTTGGG
>CAZHPL010000037.1:5571-16454 GCA_964534495.1 uncultured Lishizhenia sp. | reverse complement strand
GTATCTTAGGAGTTTCAATAAATTGGAATTACCATAATTGATGTACTCTTTCTGCAAATAGCGGAACACTCACGAAATGCAAATCACTTGCCAATGAAATTTGATGACGGTAAACATTGTCAATGGCACCCAAGGTCGTTTCTCCCGCATGAAAATGTGCAAACTTTATACCGAAAGGTATACCTGCATTTACGGCAGCAGCCATTTCAAAGCGGTCACCTAAGCACAATACAATATCAAAAGCATGTTGATGGTCATGCCAAAATGGAGCAAATAAATCGATGGTTCTTGCGTAGCTTTTTGTGATGGAAAGCACATCGTCACTATTTTCTAAGTTGTCTATCGAGAAAGGAACAGAAAATCCATCGTCAAGAATCTGTTGTAAAGTGTAGCCGAATTCCTTTTTTAAATGGGTTCCAAAAGCAATTATCGAAAGCTCAAATCTATCGTCAGCCTCTAATCTTCGCAATAAAGGAAGATAAATCCCATAATCTGCTCTTGAACTTGTTAAAACTCCTATTCTCATTGCAACTCTTCCCATTTCAGTGGTTGAAGACAATCTTTGTTGATAGACAGCGATTTACCAATAACGTTTTCAATTTCCATCGGCGAAATTCCATCACCTGGTCGTTTTACAGTTAAATCACTAGCCTCAATCACACTTCCTGCTTTTTTATCTTCCACTAAAAATAAGCTTTTTCGAGCAATTATTTTATTTTTTTTCTCCGAATTACTCGGTTCTTTTATTCCATTTCCTGAAATCGCTTTTTCAATGTTTCGAATCGCTTGCACCATTTGCTTGAGTTCAGCGGGTTCTAATGAAGCAGCATGGTCAGGACCTTCCATTGAACGTGAAATGGTGAAGTGTTTTTCAATCACTTTTGCACCTAAAGCAGTCGCAGCAACGGGTATTTCAATTCCTAAGGTATGATCTGAATAACCAATTTGTACGCCTAAGGTATTTTTTATCGTGTTCATCGCCAAGAGATTTACATCTTCCATGGGCGTAGGATACTCAGTATTGCAATGTAGTACAGTTATTTGTGATTTATTTAAACCATTTTGAGTCAGCGTTTCAACAGCTTGTTCAATTTCTCGCATGTCTGCCATTCCTGTTGAAAGAATGGTGGTTTTACCTTTTCGAGCTATGTGTTGCAGATACGGTTTGTTGGTGATTTCTCCTGAAGGAATTTTGAAAAATGCTTGGCCAAGTCCGTCCAAAAAATCAACACTTTCTTCATCAAAGCCTGTAGAAGCAAAGGTAATTCCTAAGGATGTTGAGTAAGCTATTAATTCAGAATGCCATTCGTAAGGCAATTCCAATTTTTTCAACATGGCAAATTGCGTGTCGTCTGAATCACCCGTATTTTTTTGCTGGTAAGCTGCTTTTTTTGCCGCTTGGCTAACCAGCTTTTCTGCTTTAAATGTTTGAAATTTTACAACATCAGCTCCTGCCTCTGCGGCAATTTGAATCAACTGTTTTGCCAGATTTTTGTCTCCATTGTGATTGACTCCGGCTTCCGCGATAATGAGTACTTTTTCCATAGGAAACAAGAATTTAAGATGATTTAGGCGTTCAAAACCTCAACATTTTCCCAATACCATTTAACGGTTTCTTTCAAACCTTCTTTCAAAGAAAATTTAGGGTCGTATCCCAATAATTTTCTTGCTTTATCAATAGAAGCTAATGAATGAGGAATGTCTCCTTTTCGATTTGGACCAAAAACAGGTTCCAAACCAGCTAGGTCGGCATTGAAAGTGGCTAAGTTATCTCGGATTTCATTGAACAACTCTACCAAAGTGGAATTAGCACCAAAAGCTACATTATAAACTTCGTTAAGTGCTTCTTTATTTTCAGTCGTCAATGCCAAGCGATTCATTTGAATCACATTATCAATATAAGTAAAATCACGTGAATAACTTCCGTCACCATTAATGATTGGACTTTGTTTCTTTAACAATTCAGAAGTGAATTTCGGTATTACAGCAGCATAAGCGCCATTAGGATCTTGACGACGGCCAAATACATTGAAATAACGTAAACCAATGCAATCAATTCCGTACGTTTTGTGAAATACATCAGCATACAATTCACCAACATATTTTGTAATGGCATACGGAGAAAGTGGCTTTCCAATGATGTGTTCAACTTTTGGTAAAGCTTCGGAATCACCATAAGTAGAAGAACTTGCTGCGTACACAAAACGTTTGATACCTGCATCACGTGCTGCAACAATCATATTCAAAAATCCACTAATATTTACTTCGTTTGTTGTAATTGGATCGGCAATTGAACGCGGAACTGAACCCAAAGCAGCTAAATGTAAAACTACGTCTGCACCAGCACAAGCTTTGTTACAATCTTCTAAGTTGCGAATATCACCTTCAATCAATGTGAAATTGTCAGCAAGCATAAGTTCTGTCAAGTTCTCACGTTTTCCAGTTGCAAAATTATCTAGACAAATTACCTCATGTCCTTCGTTTACAAAAGCTTCACATGTGTTTGAACCAATAAATCCGGCTCCTCCGGTAACAACAATTTTCATAGTTGACATATTAATTTCTTCAAAATGAAGATACAGTTATTTACAATAAAATGCGGTTTACAAATTGTGACATTGCAATTTACCGCATGCAAATATAAAGATTTTACCCGGCTAAGCGAGAACAAACTAAACTTTCACTTAATTTTGCCGATATTCCTTGACGATTCGGAAGTTGAAATTTTCTACAAAAACGTTTTGTAAGGGTTTAAAAGTCAATATGAAGCACTTAAAAGACACATTCAAACACAAAGGAAAGCGCAAGATTTTAATCAGTCAATTGGCTGAAATGGGGATTAAAGACAAAGGTGTTTTGGAGGCTTTTGATGCTATTCCACGTCATTATTTTTTGGATTTAGTATTTGACGAACAAGCATACACGAATATGGCTTTTCAAATTGGGTCAGGCCAAACGATTTCTCATCCATATACGGTTGCTTTTCAATCAGAATTATTGGAAATTAAGAATACGGACAAAGTACTTGAAATTGGCTCTGGTTCTGGCTTTCAAACATGTATTTTATGTCAAATGGGAGCGAAAGTTTATTCCATTGAGCGCCATCATGAATTGCATGTGAAAGCCAAACAAATGACCGAGTTTTTCAATTTTAATGCAAAATTGTCTTTTGGCGATGGATACAAAGGTTTACCTTCTTACGCGCCTTTCGATAAAATTTTGGTGACTTGTGGTGCGCCTGACATTCCACAAGAATTAGTGAACCAACTCAAAGTCGGCGGAATTATGGTGATTCCGGTAGGAGAGGGCGTAGAACAAAAGATGCTTAAATTGACTAAAAATCAAGATCAATCGATTACTATTCAGGAATTTGGTACATTTAAATTTGTGCCTATGCTGGAACGAACTGTGAAATAATATGAAAGTACTTATCATTGACGACGAAAGAGCTATCCGCCGTGCTTTGCGTGAAATTCTTGAATTTGAAGAATGCACTGTCTTCGAAGCTGAAAACGGAAAAGAAGGTTTTGAAGCAATCAAAAACAATCAACCGGATTTAGTTTTTTGTGACATAAAAATGCCGCAAATGGACGGAATGGATGTGTTACAAGAAATGCAAAATACAGGCCTAGAAGCTCCAATGGTCATGATCAGCGGACATGGAACGGTTGAAACGGCTGTTCAGGCTATCAAGAAAGGAGCTTTTGATTTTATCGAAAAACCCTTGGATTTGAATCGAATTTTGGTGACGCTTCGCAATGTGAAAGACCGAAATCATTTGGTACAAGAAACCAAACAGTTGAAAAACACAGTTAAACGTATAAAAGGAAGTTCGATTATTGGAGAATCGGAGGGCATTTTGAAAATCAAAGAAATGATTGAAAAAGTGGCTCCATCGGATGCAAGGGTGTTGATTACTGGCGAAAATGGAACAGGTAAAGAATTGGTGGCTCGTTCGTTACATGATTTGTCGGGAAGAAATAAAATGTCTTTTATCGAAGTGAATTGTGCTGCGATTCCAGCTGAATTGATCGAAAGTGAGTTGTTTGGACACGAGAAAGGAGCATTTACATCAGCCATAAAAGATAAAAAAGGAAAGTTTGAATTGGCATCTGGAGGTACTTTATTTCTAGATGAAATCGGTGATATGTCACTTTCAGCTCAAGCAAAAGTGCTGCGTGCATTACAAGAAAATGTAATTCAACGTGTAGGTGGCGAGAAAGATGTAAAAGTGAATTGTCGTGTTTTGGCTGCCACAAACAAAGATTTGAGAAAGGAAATTGCAGAAGGGCGTTTTCGTGAAGATTTATACCACCGTTTGGCTGTGATTTTGATTCATGTTCCAAGTTTGAACGACCGAAGAGAGGACATTCCCTTATTGGCGGAACACTTTATGGGACTGATTTGTCAAGAACATGGAACTGCAAGAAAATCCTTTTCGAAAACCGCACTTTCAGCACTTCAATCATTAAATTGGACGGGTAATATCCGAGAATTGCGTAACATTGTAGAACGATTGGTGATATTGTGTGGGCAGGAAATTTCTAGTGATGAGGTTAATTTGTATGCTAATCCCAAAGTAAATTGATACGAATATTATGAATGAAAAATTGAAATCATTATTGCCGCATGTTGTAGCTGTACTTTTGTTTATCGGCCTTTCAGCGGTTTACTTTTCGCCTTTATTTGAAGATTATTCCTTGCGTCAAAATGACGTGAAGCAGTTTCAAGGAATGGCCAAAGAAATTGTCGATTACCGTTTGGAAAACAACAAAGAACCGCTTTGGACTAATTCCATGTTTGGTGGGATGCCTGCGTATCAAATTTCCGTTTTACATGATAGTAATTTATTGACTTACGTTGACAAAGCTATCAAATTAGGCTTGCCTTATCCCGTTGGTTTATTGTTTACCGCAATGATAGGGTTTTACATTTTTGCTTTGTGTTTACGCATCAATCCGTGGTTAGCAATAGCCGGAGCGATTGGTTTTGGATTTTCAACCATCAATATTCTGTATATCGCAGGTGGTCACAATTCCAAAGTAAATGCAATTGCATATATGGCACCAACCTTAGGAGGTTTGATTCTCGCTTTTCGAGGGAAATGGCTTTGGGGAAGTGCTCTTTTTGCCTTGTTTTTAGGTCTAAATATTACAGCCAATCACTTGCAAATGACCTATTATTTGATGTTTTTGGTGGGCGCTGTGGGAATTGCAGAAATCATTCGATTAATTATTGAAAAGCAAACAGGCTATTTGGTAAAAGCTGTTGGAGCATTGGCCGTTGCAGGTATTCTAGGCGTTCTTCCTTCCATGAGCAACTTATTAACAACTTTGGAATACAGTAAATATACAACTAGAGGAACGACAGATTTAACCATCAAGCCAAAAAATCCTTTGAATCCGCAAGAGAAAACAGGATTGAATAAAAATTACATTTTGGAATACAATTTTGGTCCGGGCGAGTTTTTATCCATCGTTTCACCTTCAGCAAAAGGAGAGCGCGCAGATTATTTAGGTAACGATGAAGATGTCATGTTGAATGTGGATGGTACCTATTCTCCGCAAATTGCACAAATGAACCGTTATTGGGGTGGACAAGCGAGTAGTGGTGGTGCCTTTTATTTTGGAGTGGTGATGTTGGTGTTCTTTATCATGGGCTTGATTTTCTTGAAAGACAGCTTGCGTTGGCCGTTCTTAGCGCTATTTCTACTATGTATTTTATTGGCATCAAAAGATCCAGGAGGAATCAATGATTTCTTTATCAATAAAGTTCCGATGTACAATAAATTCAGAGACTCTAAGATGATTTTGGCAATTCTTCAAGTCATCATTCCGGCATTTGGGATATTGTTTTTGGATCGTTTTTTCAAGAAAGAAAACGTTTGGGGCGACAAGAAAATTTGGTTGTATGGCTCAGGTGCAATCGTGCTAATTGGTATTATTTTGTACGCCGTTCCAACATTATCGGGAGCATTCATGACTACAGATGAAATCAAAATGTTTGCGGATGCTGCGAAAAATCCTCAGCAAGCGCAATTTGTGGGAGGACTTCAACAAGCTTTGATTGATACGCGCATTGAAATTTACAAAGCAGACATGGGACGTTCTTTGTTCCTTGTAATTCTTGGTTTGGGCGCCTTTTTGATCGCTGTTTACACCCAATTATCAAAGTATGTTACTATTGGATTGGTAATTGCTTTGGTGACGTATGATAACATGTCCGTTTCAAAACGTTATTTGAATAATGAAGAAGAAGGTGGTGTCTATAAAAGTTACGAAGAAAAAATAGCTGCAGCAACACCTTTCCCAGCGACAGCATCCGATGTGAGTATTTTATTGAGAGAAAGCAAATCCGTAAGTGACTTTGCCAATAAAACAGCAAAATTGAAAAATGAAATGCCCAATTCATTGAGTTATAATCAAATTACAGATGACAATACCTTAGAAATGTTGGCGCAATTTGGTGTTTTGAATTTGAATACTGATTACCGTGTTTTATCATTCGAAAATCCGTTTGCAGAAACCATGACAAGCTTCTTCCACAAGAGTATTGGCGGATACCATGGTGCTAAATTGAAACGTTTTCAAGAAGTAGTTGATTTTTATGTAATGGATGAATTGCAACAAATCAACAAGGAGATTTCCGATGCGAAAAATGATAAATTGAGAGCGTATGCGGCAACAATTCCTGTAACCAATGAAAATGCGAAACAAATTTTTGATACCATTCAAATTGATGCGTTGCCTGTTTCAGATTCTGTTACGGTATTGAACATGTTGAATACAAAATATGTAGTTCCAACGCGTACACAAAAAGCAATATTAAACACGAATGCGTATGGACAAGCTTGGTTTGTCGGCAAGGTGAAGAAAGTTGGAAACAGTGATAAAGAAATGTTAGCACTTAAGGATCTGAATGCGAAAGAAACAATGGTGTTCAATACAAAAGATTTTTCATCCGTTCAATTGAAAGAAAGCTACGCTAAAGATTCTACGGCAAGTATCAAAATGACAAAATACGGAACCGATGTGTTAACGTATGTTTCTAACGCCAAAGTTGAGTTGCCTGCTGTCTTCAGTGAAGTGTATTATCCTGAAGGCTGGAATTGCTACATCGATGGAAAAGCTGTTGAGACTTTCCGTGCTGATTACATCTTACGAGCTACATTAGTGCCCGCAGGAAAACACACCATTGAATGGAAGTTTGAACCACCTTCATTTGTGTCGGGTTCTAAAGTAAGCATGGCGGGATCCATTTTAGTATTGTTATTTTTCTTTGGCTTAAGCTTCAAAGAAATTGCTTCAATGAGGAAAGAACAAAAGAGCTAAAACAGGTAGAAATACGTATTGAGTAGTTTAATAATACAGACTAACTTTGAAAAAAAACAAAATGAAAAAAATTCTACTTCCCTTACTTTGCATACCTCTACTTGGTTTTTCACAATTGAGCACAGATGGTTTAATCTTTCATGCCGCATTTAACTCAACAATGCAGGACATGAGTGGAAGCAATATACCAATCGTTAATAATGGATGCATGTATTCTGCTGATAAATCAGGGAATATGAATAGTGCAATTAATCTTGATGGTTCAGGATTCTTAACTTTAAACAATAATCAACCAATTATTACTACTTCCAACTTCTCACTTGGTGGTTGGGCAAAAATGTCTGGAAATGGTGGTGGAATCGATTCCCAAAGCACTTTGTTTGAACAAAGAGATGATGATGCTACTTATTCTGCTAAATCAACAATTGTAATGTTTACGCAAACTCCAAGTAATAATGCTTATTTCATTGTTAGAAGTAGTATTAATACAAATGCAGCATCAATTTCTGTAGCTTACCCTTCTCAATCTTTGAATACCTGGCACCATTACTTTGGTACAAAATGCGATAATGCTATCAATTTCTATATAGATGGGCAATTGGTGGGTACTTCTGTTTACAACCAAACCGGCGATTTTACAACTTCAGTAGATCATGTTAGTATTGGACGTCACACACATACTTCTGACCAAGTTTATGGTACCTACGAAGGTGATATCGATGAATTTCGGATTTATGATAAATGTTTGACATCTAATGAGATAAGAGATATTTATAATAATAATTTTCTTGCAATTGATGAATTGGATTATCAAGAATATTTTAATGTTTATCCAAATCCATCAAAAGATGAATTCACTGTTTCTTTAGTTGAAAATTCTAAGGTTGACATCATCGAAGTTGTGGATTTGTCTGGAAGATTAATTACATCAAAACAAATTGAGGCAGGTGTTTCAGAACATACATTTAACTTGAATGAAAGCACGGGTGCCTATTTTATCCGAATTTTAGATAAAGACCGTTCTCAAATCGGACAGAGAAAATTGATGAAGCAATAAATTAAAATATTTTGCAATGCTAAAAGCTACTCAAAATGGGTAGCTTTTTTATTTTTGATAAATAGCGTTCCAATCGAGAATGGTTTTCTCCCATTTTGAAAAGCTTGAAATTACATTTTTGTTCAGTTCAGTATTAACTGATTTATGGATGTTTTGAATTACAGACTCTCCTAATTTATCTAAAGTTTCAATTCGTATATAATCTGTGTTTTTTTCATCAAGAACGCCATAAGGAAGCCATTTGCCTGTAATGACAACCGAACCTGCATACAGATGTTCTTGCATTGCACCTGAGAATTGATCAGTATTTTGAACTTGAATGCAAATATCCACTGCTTTTCGATAGATGGCTAATTCTTTATCAGAGAATCGTTTTTTGAAAATCACATGCTTGAATTTTGATTGTTGGATTTGTTGCTCAAGTTTGAGTGTGTATTCGTTGTCATGAACGGGAAACTGAAAAAATAATACCACTTCACTTAATTGTTCCTTCACTGAAACAAGTTGTTCAATTATTTTTTCAATATTTTGATTGGTACTTGTATTGTATCCGCACGCAATGATTTTGGTTGAATCAGCCACATTATTGGCAAGACGAAAAGATTTTACTTCATTTTCTGTTACGGAATCTATTTCATCCAGAATAGACAATCCGAAGCGACAAAGCAAACGTTTTTCATCGGGTACAGCGTAATAATCACTAAAATCACTCAAAGTAACAGGGTTTGTTCCGGAAATCAAATCAGCTTCATTTGCCATTTTTCGCATCATTTTCCGCATAGTACTTCCGGCTTTGTAGAAATCACTACCGAAAACAGTAAGTACAATTTTGTCCCCTTTTCTTTGCAACTTTTTCCAAATCAATCGGAAAATCGTTGAAATGTACAAGAGGTGGATATAGTCGTATTTGACGGGAATTGAACGCAGAATTTGTTTGTATTTCCAAGCATAATAGAGCACTTTAATGAATTTCTTTCTTGCCCAATAATTCGTTTCATCCACAAAATAAACGTTGCCGAAAATCGAATTGGGTTCAATATTTTTCGCTTCAGAAAGAATGTCAATTTGTAAGCTAGGATTCTCTTTCTTTAACTGTTTAGCCAAATTTAAAATCAGAAAGCTGTTTACATTCCCAATCAATAAGATTTTTTTTGAGCGTTCCATTAAAGTTTAATTTTCAACGTGTTATCTCACCAATTCACTTATTCGTTTCGTCAGGTTCTTGCGTGAATATTGCTGACGTTTTTCACTTGTTTCTATCGTATCGAAAGTACTGTTTTTTAACCAATCAAACGCTAAAGCAATATTCTCAGGAGAAAAACAGCGACAGTTTTCGAAATCGTTTAAGATTTTTGCAGCGTCGCCATCTTCCGGACCAATACATAAAATGGGGTTTCCGGTGGCAATGTACTCGAATAATTTGCCTGTTAAAATTCCTTTGTTGTTGGCTGTTTGAGGAATGATTAGTAATAAAACAGTAGCACTTTTCATGTACTCAATTGCTTTTGAGTGGGCAACATAAGACATGAAATCAATATGCGATTCGAGATTGCGTTCAATAACCTGTTGTTTTATCCGTTGTGGAGCATTGCCAATGAAGGACATTTTCCAGGAATTATCTGATGCAATTAAATTCGAAAAAACAATTAACAATCCTTCAGTTGGATATTGTTCGCCTAAATTACCAATGTATCGAATGACTTTTTGTTGCTCGTTTTTGGGTGTTTCAATTTTGTCGAAATCGGCTTCGTCAAATCCATTAGGAATAACGTGTATTTTATTCGCTAGTGCATTGTTTCCAGTAGCAAACATGCGTTTGATGTCTTCACTAACCACAACAACGGCATCCGCATGATTCAAACATTTGCTTTCTAAACGTTTGTCTTTTTTCTTTGCAAAAGGAGTTCTATAAAGCAGTTGATTGTAATAAATTTCTGTCCAAGGGTCACGTAAATCCGCCAACCAATTAACATTAAATTTTTCTTTGAGTGCCAAACCAATCAACTGAGTAGAGTGGGGAGGTGAGGTGGTTACAATACTATCAATTTGTTCTTCTTGAATGATTTTTTCTGCTGCTGCAAAGGCAAATTTATTCCATCCAATTCGTGCATCAGGAATAAAGAAATTTCCACGGATGAAACGCATGATTTTGTCCATTAACCCCGTTTTTTCTTCATTCGTAAATCCTGTGTGAGGAACGTTTTTCTTTCGAACTTTCTTGTAAAAATCCAATGGACTTTTTGCATCCGTGTATATCACACGAACCCCTTCCGGAATTTCGTTAACAAGTGTTTCGTCCATGATTGGATAGACTGCTTGTTCCGGATTCACCGTCAATACAATCGGCTCAATTCCAAAATCACGGAAATATTTTACGAATTTCAACCAGCGCTGCACACCGCTACCACCACTTGGCGGCCAATAATAGGTGATAATCAGCACTTTTTTCAAAGCCTATAACTTAGATTTTATTGCTTCAATTGCTGTTGGGATGC
>CAZHPL010000037.1:1023-5561 GCA_964534495.1 uncultured Lishizhenia sp. | reverse complement strand
CGAAGAAGCTTTGTCCACCGCCACCACCTTGAATGTGCGAGGAAACTTCACGAATCCATTGCGAAGCATTCCAGTTTTTATCAGCCACTAAATTGTCAGCAATCATAATACTCAAACCACATTTGTCACCGTCTACATTTCCTACAACACCAACAAAGTTTGCGATTTCGCCTTTCAATTGGAACAAAATATCTTTAACAGAATTACTGTCTAATTGAACATTAGCACCCAAGAAATGAATTCCATTTATTGTTTCAATTTGCTGTTTCAACTCTCCTTTCAGGTTTTTAGCTTTTTCTTTCATTAAAGCTTCCATTTCCTTCGACAATTGTTGATTTTTTGCCAGTAAATCTTCCAATACTTTTTTCAAGTCTTTTGGATTTTTGAACAATGCATTGATTTCATCCAATTGTTCTGCTTTTTCACGGAAATAATTTTCTGCAGCAACTCCTGTTATGGCTTCAATTCTTCTTATTCCAGCAGCAACAGCCGATTCAGATGTGATTTTAAATAAGCCAATTTTCGAAGTTGAAGGAACGTGAATCCCTCCGCACAACTCAACAGATTCTCCAAATTTTATGACACGAACATGGTCTCCATATTTTTCACCAAACAAGGCCATTGCGCCTAATTCTTTTGCTTGTTCAATGGGGTAGGAGCGACGTTCATCTAAAACTTCATTACGTTCAATAGCTTGACGAACTAATAACTCAACTTGAGCCAATTCTTCATCAGTAACTTTTGCGAAGTGAGAAAAGTCAAATCGTAAATAGTCAGGGTTCACCAATGAACCTTTTTGCTCTACATGCGTTCCTAATACTTGACGCAAAGCATGGTGTAATAAATGTGTTGCCGAGTGATTTTTAGCGGCATTTTCGCGTTTATTGGAATTCACTTCAGCGATAAATGTAGCATTCAGATTTTCTGGAAGTGTAGTAGCCAAATGAACGATTAAGTTGTTTTCCTTTTTCGTGTCAAAAATGGTCACTTGCTCATTTGCATTAATCAAAATTCCTCTGTCACCCACTTGTCCACCACCCTCTGGATAGAAAGGCGTTTGGTTCAATACCAATTGATAAAATTCTTTTTGTTTTTGAGAAACTTTGCGGTATTTGATGATTTCTACAGAAGCTTCCGTTTGATCGTATCCGATAAATTCAGTCGTCACGTCTTCTTTTGCAACGTTCACCCAATCATCTGTTTCGATGGCAGTAGCTGCTCTTGAGCGTTCTTTTTGAATGGTTAATTCTTTCTCAAAACCTGCTTCGTCAATTTGTAAATTATTTTCACGTGCAATCAAAGAAGTCAAATCTACTGGGAAACCATAGGTGTCGTATAATTCGAACACGGAGTCACCGGCAATAAGGTCACTGTTTTTTGATTTTGTAGTAGTAATCAAATCATTCATACGTTTGATTCCTAATTCTAAAGTTCGGAAAAAGCTTTGTTCTTCCTCGCGAATCACTTTCGCTATTAAATCTTTTTGACGCAACAATTCTTCGTATGGATTTCCCATTTCTTGTCCAAGAACAATCGATAAGTCGAACAAGAAAGGTTCTTTCAAACCTAATGTTTGGTAACCGTAACGAACGGCTCTTCTTAAAATGCGTCGAATCACATAACCTGCACCATTATTGGCAGGAAGTTGTCCATCAGCGATCGAAAAAGCAATCGCACGAACGTGATCAGCAATTACTCGTAAAGCAATATCTGTTTCTTCTTTTACGCCATATTTCACACCAGAAATGCTCTCCATGTGACGGATCAAGGTTTGAAATAAATCGGTATCGTAGTTGCTTTTCTTTCCTTGTAATGCCATTGACAAACGCTCCAAGCCCATACCAGTATCGACATGTGTCTCAGGTAAATTTTCTAAGCTTCCGTCAGCTTTTCGGTTAAATTGCATGAAAACGTTGTTCCAGATTTCAATCACTTGTGGGTGGTCGTTGTTCACTAAGGTTAAACCATCAATCGTTTGGCGGTCGTTATCATCGCGTAAATCCACATGGATTTCTGTACATGGTCCACAAGGTCCTGTGTCGCCCATTTCCCAAAAATTATCTTTTTTGGAAGCTAAAATAATGCGGTCTTCAGCAATAAATCGTTTCCAAATAGCAAAACTCTCTTCGTCTTGTGGAACATTGTCTTTTGCATCGCCTTCGAAAACAGTCACATACAAACGGTCTACAGGAATTTTATATACTTCAGTCAATAATTCCCACGCCCAAGAAATCGCCTCTTCTTTGAAATAATCTCCGAATGACCAATTTCCAAGCATTTCGAACATAGTGTGGTGATAGGTATCAACCCCCACTTCTTCTAAATCGTTGTGTTTTCCTGAAACGCGCAAACATTTCTGTGAGTTGGCCACACGGCGGTCTTTCGGCACTTGATAACCCAAGAAAAAATCCTTGAATTGATTCATCCCTGCGTTTGTAAACATCAAGGTTGGATCATTCTTAACTACCATAGGCGCAGAAGGCACAATTACGTGTCCTTTACTGGCAAAAAACTCAAAAAACGTACGACGGATTTCAGCAACGGTCATGTTCAAAATTTAAAGGTGCAAAGGTAAGTAATTCAGGGGAAATGAGGATGAAGACGGAAAGGTTTCTGTTGCAATCAACTGTTGAATGATTTTTAGAATTAAGAATGATTAACCTTCACCTGAAAGTTGATTTTTTTCACTCTTCATTTTTGTATTACCTTTGCGCCCTCATAAAAAACAACTAAATGGCGTTAGTTCATTCGTTCGAAGAAAACGGTAACAAATTATTCAAGTACAGAGGTCAAATTCCCATTTTACTCTTTTTATTGTCTATTCCTGTCGTTTATTTCACTGATTATTCCTTTTTGGAAAATAATAAATCAATCGAATTGCCCTTGTTGATTGCATTTGGAGTAATCTCTTTTTTGGGGCAAGTCGTACGTGCCATCGCCATTGGAACCAGCAATAAAAATACCTCAGGTCGCAACACGAAAGAACAGGTTGCAGAAGCATTGAATACAAAAGGAATTTATTCAACGGTGCGCCATCCTTTGTATTTAGGAAATTACTTCATGTGGATTGGTATTGTGATGTACACCTTCAATGTTTGGTTTGTTGTGGTGGTTTCCTTGTTCTTTTGGTTGTATTACGAGCGCATTATGTTTGCTGAAGAACGTTTTTTAGAGCGTAAATTTGGCCAGCAATATGTGGATTGGTCCATGAAAGTCCCTGCTTTTTGGCCTGGATTCAAAAATTATATCCCGACTGAAATTCCTTTTTCCTTGAAAACTATTTTAAGAAGAGAATATTCAGGCGTTTCTGCAACCATCATTGGGTTTGTCTTCGTTGCTTTTTTACGCGATTGGTTTACAACCGGAAATCCACATTTCAAACTTGTTTACGGAATTACAATTGCTGTTGCTTTATCCATTTCTTTCGTATTTAGAAGTTTGAAGCATTACACAAAAGTGCTTTTTGAAGCGGACAGATCGTAATGAAATGGAGATTACTCACAACTCATCTGTTGCTTTAACGCTAATTTTAGATGTTTTTGAGAAGTCAATTCGCTCGCTTTGCATCGGTGAATATTCTAATGAGCAAATAGAAGCGTGGGTTTTATCTCGCGGTGACATATTAAAATGGGAGCAAAAAAGGAAAGAGCAGCAGTTTTGGTTTGCTTGGGATAATCAAACATTAATGGGCTTTTGTAGTTTTGATGAAAATAAAACGATAGACTTATTGTATGTAAATCCACAATTTAAAAATCAAAAAGTTGCGTACAATTTGGTGAAAACAGTTTGCGATTACGCGCTAGAAAATCATGTTTCGATTATTTATACTGAAGCCAGTTTAACGGCAGTTCCCTTTTTTCAGAAATTTGGATTTATAAAACAAGAAAACAATTCCTTTTTGTACAATGGTATTTGGATGGAAAATGTTAGCATGCAACTTGAATTGAACCGTTGAATACTCTTATGTAACCTGCATCACACTTCAAAGTAAACCTTTCAACTAGCTTCGTTTAAAAATAGACAAATGAGCAACGGAGTCATTTTAATCATTGTTGTTTTAGTGGCACATTTTGCTGTGGGTATTTACTTTTTGATTAAGAAGTTAGGTTAATTGAAACTGTTTGACATCAAAATATCTTGGCTTACTTGAAAAATAAGATATTTGCACCATGGAATTTATTGATGCAGCGTTAGATGAATATGTTTGTGCACACACGCAAGACGAAAACGAATTATTGAAGAGAATCAATCGTGAAACGCATTTGGAGGTGCTTCAACCACGCATGTTAAGTGGTCATTTTCAAGGGAGAGTGTTAAGTATGTTTTCCAAAATGATTCAGCCTAAGCGCATTTTAGAAATCGGAACATATACAGGTTACAGTGCCTTGTGTCTCGCTGAAGGACTTCCTTCCGATGGTAAGCTGGTGACGATAGACGTAAACGAAGAATTGGAAACGCGTGTTCGAGGGTATTTTGAAGCTTCCAATTTTAATAATCAAATCGAGTATATCATTGGAAAAGCGCTTGAAGTGATACCA
>CAZHPL010000037.1:0-993 GCA_964534495.1 uncultured Lishizhenia sp. | reverse complement strand
GTATTCATTGATGCAGATAAACAAAATTACATCGCTTATTATGAATTGATTGTGCCTTTAGTTAAAAATGGAGGTTTTATTCTTGCTGATAATGTGCTCTGGTCGGGGAAAGTAGCAGATCCAACCAAAAATGATAAGGACACAACATTACTGCGCGAATTCAATGACATTTTGAAAAACGATGAACGCGTAGAACCGGTATTGTTACCCATTCGCGATGGACTTTTCATAGCAAGAAAGAAGTAATGAAAATCGAAATCAAAACCACTAATGATGGCTCTCAAACGCTGTACGTTCCGGAATTAGATGAACATTACCATTCCTATCATGGAGCCATTCAGGAGGCAAAACATGTGTTTTTAGCGAATGGTTTAGACGCAGTTCAATCCGATGAAATAAGCGTTTTAGAAATAGGTTGGGGGACAGGCTTAAACGCATTACTGACGGCACTTTGGTCGATGGAACACCAGAAGAAAATACGATACACAGGCTTGGAAGCCTATCCAGTTCCTGTTGAGATGAATTTAATGCTGAATTACCCGCAATTAGTGAAAGAGAAAGACAGCCAATTGTTATTTGAAACAATGGTTCGTGCGGAATGGGAAGCATTTGTACAGATTCATCCGCTGTTTGACTTGAAAAAACAATGTGCCTTTTTACAGAAATGGGAACACGACAGTTTATTTGATATCGTTTTTTACGATGCTTTTGGTCCAAGGGCACAGAGCGAAATGTGGGAAATTGAAGTAGTGGAAAAAGTAATCCATGCCTTGAAGCCACAAGGGATTTTTGTGACGTATTGTGCTAAAGGGCAGTTAAAGAGAGACTTGAAAGCGTTAGGTTGCGAAGTAGAATCCTTACCTGGGCCTCCTGGAAAGCGTGAAATGGTACGTGCAAGAAAAATTTAACATATTTTTCACATCAAAAAGTTGTGAGAACCGAAAATCGGACTTAAATTTGTACTCGAAAATTACATTTCATAGTTGTAGTGTT
>CAZHPL010000036.1:0-16923 GCA_964534495.1 uncultured Lishizhenia sp. | reverse complement strand
TTACCTTGCGGGAGGTGGCTCCATGTTGCGCGGTTTGGACAAGCGTATTTCGGCAAAAACGAAATTACCAGTTCACATCGCTGAAGATCCACTTAGAGCAGTTGCACGTGGAACAAGCATTGCGTTGAAAAACATCGACAAATACCAATTCTTGATTCGCGATTAAACATTAAAATCATAAAAGACACCAAACGCCTTTCAGTATTGATGGGCGTTTTTTTGTTTAGGTAGTTTAAGAATAGATACACATCAATTATACTTTCTCTGCAATGAATAAAATACGGTTATTGGTTTTATAGTTGAAATGAAAATTGAAACCGTACCTTTGCGCCACACAAACTATTATTTTATGATTACAAAAACTAACCTGGCTATTATTGCAAGCTCTGTATTTTTGAGTTTCAATAGTTTTGCCCAATTACCAAAAATTTCAAAACCCAAATTGAATGTGGAAGTTCCTAAAATCGGAGGAGGAAATGTTACTGCATCAGATGTTGGTCTTGGAGGAAAAGATGCGAGCGGATTGTTCAGCAACGTTACGAATGACCCAAGTGCGGATGCACACAGAAAAAATGCCGTGACCGCATTACAAACGTTAGAAGCTGAATACCAAAAGTCTTCTGTTGATTATGACGCGATGACGAAACTGATGTTCGAAAATGAAAGAGAATTAGGTTACGTTATGAAATTAGAGCCGAAAGTAGACCGCTCAAAATACGATGCACGTTATTTACCTTTAAAAGAAAGAGCAGACAAAGAATTAGCGATTTATGCTGAATTAGTGAAACAAGAAGCAATGTTTGAAAAAAGTTTCCGTGCCACTGCAGAAATGCAAAAGCCAGATCCACTTACTTTTAGAACAGATGCTTACAGTGCACACAAACAATGTTATTGCCACGAATATTATGCAGATGATTCCAAAACGTATGCTGATTATGAAGCAGCGAAAAAATCGTATGATGAGAACGCAGCAAAATTAGTGGGTTATAAAAATGCAGAAACACAAAAGATTTTCGCTAATATGGCAAGCTGTTTAACAAACGGAAACGCTTATGCAGTTTGGGTTGCAAAAGACAATTTAAACACAGCGGTTGTTGAATATGCAAAAACAAATAAGCCTTCTCAACCGAAAAGAGTGATTACACGTTGCGAAGAATACACAGCTGCTATTGACCGTGTTGAGAAAGACCACAGTTTAAATTTAGATGCAATCAGCAAAGCAGCATTAACAGAAGCGAAAGCAGCTATTGCAAAAATCAAAACAGATGCTGAAACGTATATTAGCAGTGGACAGTTTCAAAAATACCAAGATCAAGTTCATGCGGCTGAAATAGCAAAAGTATTCTTGCCAAAGGCGGTTACAAAAAATGCAACCTTGGAAGCAGGTGCAATGGCGTATGTTAAAGGAACCGAATACAATGAGTATTTAAAAAGAAATTCTGAAAGCATGGTAGCAACAACGGTTCGTGCGGTGACCTTGACAAAAGAAGCTTACGTTAAGAAAAACGAGTGGGGATTACCACTTTACGAATACCATGAAATGTGGGTTGCTTACAAAGGAAAAGACGGAAAATGCTACATGTGTGCTGTATATGCAAGTTACACGTACAAAGGCGGAGGCGTTTACGCAACCGTTCCAACTTGGGGAGCTGATTTACCAGAAGAAATGGCATGTGACAATTTGATGAAATAATTCATCGGAGAAAAAGATAAATTAAGGCTGTTCACTATTGGACAGCCTTTTTTCATTCTAATTTTTCGCGTTTTGATTTATTGAACAACCAGAATAAAAATCATTCCTTTTTACTTTTTGCTTTGTAATATGATTTGTCGGCAATGTACAATACTTTTTCGAAGGACGCATAAATTGTTCCCTCGGCGTCTTCAAAATGACAGGGCAAATGATACGTCGCACGATGGTGTTCGTTGATTTTCTGTCGAATGTCCGCCAACAAGTCTTCCGTTATTAAAAAGCGTGCATATACTTTTCCCTTCACTGGTTTTTTGTAATGTACCGTTGCAGATTTATCCCAAACAACGTAGTCATCACCTAAAATTTTAATGAGCTGAAACATGTAAATCGGATCGATGGCACCGTATAAACTTCCACCAAACACAGTGCCCACGTAATTCCGAGTTGTCCAATTTAATTTAACGCGAATGTGCATTTCTTTCCAATCGTCAGAAATAAAACAAACGCGACCACCCGTTCGACGAAAGGCTGGAAAGAAATTAAATCCACGGCGATACCAAGCTGTATATAGACTTTCTTTTTTAGCTGTTTTGAAAATCGTTTGCATGCTATTCGCGATTTTTGGAATCCATAAAAATGGTTACTGGCCCATCGTTGATTAATTGTACTTGCATGTCGGCACCAAATTCACCCGTTTGCACATTTCCTGAAAAGGCTTGTTGTGTTTTTTCAATGAAATAGTGATACAGTGGAATGGCCATTTCTGGTCGTGCGGCACGAATATAACTCGGGCGATTTCCTTTCTTTGTTGAAGCGTGTAGGGTAAACTGACTTACAATGATTATGTCACCGTTCACTTCATTAATCGCTACGTTCATTTTTCCTTCTGCATCACTGAAAATGCGCATTTGCACAAGTTTCTGAACAAGGTAATCCGCATCCGTAACATCGTCTTCCTGCTCAATTCCAAGTAGAACGAGTAAGCCTTTTCCAATTTTCGCAACTTGATTTCCGCTAATTTCAACAGATGCTTGCGAAACTCTCTGAATAATTATTCTCATTGGTAATCGTTTCTGCGATAAGGGTCGTTGGCATCTTCTAGCATTAACTGTAAATACGATTCATAGCGTGAAAGAGCAATTTCTCCCGATTCAACGGCTTGTTTGATGGCACAATGCGGCTCGTTGATGTGTTGGCAATTATTGAAGCGACATTCGTCCATGCGCTCTCGCATTTCAGGGAAGTAATGTGCGTAATGCTCTTTTTCCAAATCTACCAACCCGAAGGCGCGAATTCCAGGAGTGTCAATGATAAACCCACCGCTGCTCAATGGGTGCATTTCAGCAAAGGTTGTAGTGTGTTTTCCTTGCTCATGTGCTTGGGAAATCTCTCCTGTACGCAGGTCCAAATGAGGGTCAAGCGCATTCACTAAAGTTGTTTTTCCAACACCGCTATTTCCTGAAATCATCACCTGTTTTCCATTGATTTCTTCACGGAGAAAGGCCACTGTTTGTGCGTCGGTAGCCGAAACAGAATAAGAAGGATAGCCTGCCGATTCGTAAACCGTTTGTAAAACCTTTAACAATGCTTTTTCCTTTTCTTCAAAAAGATCACACTTATTAAAAAGCAAGGTGGTTGGAATGCGATACGATTCAGCGGCAACTAAAAAGCGATCGATAAAAGCAATTTGTGTAACAGGAGATTTTAATGTTACCAACAAATAGGCACGATCCACATTCGATGCGATGATTTGCATTTGTTTGCTCAGGTTGGTTGATTTGCGAACGATGTAATTTTTACGTGGCAAAATGGATTTTATCACGTAATCACCACCGTCGATTGTCAATTCAACTTGGTCTCCTGCTGCAATCGGATTGGTTGTTTTTAGCCCTTCAAGCCGCAATTTTCCTTTAATGGAAGCTGTCACTCGGGATTGATCTTCCAACAACACTTCGTACCATCTGCCGGTTGATTTAAGAACTGTAGCGTGCATAGGGCAAAAATAAGGGAAATCGCCTGCACAGCGTCAATTCAATCATTTTTAGCCGTTAAATCTTTGAAAAATAAGCACAATCCATAATTCTCGCTTTTCAATCTGCATGCTTTCTTTATTTTTGCACCATGAAACGTTGGAGAATAGTTGAAATTTTAGGAGAAGAAGGAAAGAGCCTTCTGAATACAGAAATAACCGTTAAAGGTTGGGTGCGTGCTTTTAGAAGCAATCGTTTTGTGCAAGTGAATGATGGTTCTTGCATGGCGACTTTACAAGGTGTAATCGAATTTGAAAATTTTGATGAGGTTTTATTGAAACGTATCACTACTGCTTCTGCTGTGGCTTTAACAGGAACATTGGTTGAATCTCAAGGTACAGGTCAAGCCGTTGAGTTACAAGTTACTTCGATTGAAATATTGGGTGATGCAGCGCCAGATGATGTACAAAAAACAGTCATGCAACCGAAGCGCCACAGCTTAGATTTCTTACGCGAACAAGCTCACCTTCGTTTTCGTACAAATACATTTGGAGCGGTTTTTCGAATTCGTCATGCGGTTGCCTATGCGATTCATAAATACTTTAACGATCGTGGTTTTTACTATCTACACACCCCAATTATCACGGGTTCAGATGCTGAAGGCGCGGGAGAAATGTTTCGTGTGACAACATTAGATGCCAAAAATCCACCGCTAACAGAAGACGGCAAAGTTGATTTCTCAGAAGACTTTTTTGGTAAATCTGTAAACCTAACCGTGTCCGGTCAACTTGAAGCCGAATTGGCTGCTTTGGCATTGGGTCAGGTGTATACCTTTGGTCCAACATTCCGTGCGGAGAATTCCAACACATCTCGCCACTTGGCTGAATTTTGGATGATTGAACCAGAAGTGGCTTTCAACGATTTGAAAGACAACATGGATTTGACGGAATCTTTCTTAAAATACATTTGCTCGTATGTTGTTGAAAATTGTGCGGAAGACTTGAAGTTTTTAAGCGATAGAGACGCCCAAGAACAAGCACAGAAACCACAAAATGAGCGCAACGAAATGACTTTGTTAGAGCGTTTACAATTTGTAATCGAAAATCCTTTCAAACGATTGACATATACAGAAGCCATTGACGTGTTGATGAATTCCAATCATTACAAAAAGAAAAAATTCAAATATCCAGTAGAGTGGGGGATTGATTTGCAAAGTGAACACGAGCGTTACTTAGTGGAAAAAGAATTTAACTGCCCTGTGATTTTAACAGATTATCCTGCGAAAATCAAAGCGTTTTACATGCGTTTGAATGAAGATGGAAAAACAGTTGCAGCGATGGATGTACTATTCCCTGGAATTGGTGAAATCGTTGGTGGTTCACAACGTGAAGAACGTTATGATGTGCTGTTACAAAAATGCGAAGAGTTTCACATACCCGCAGAGGAATTATGGTGGTATATGGACACAAGACGTTTTGGGACGGTTCCACATGCAGGATTTGGTTTGGGCTTCGAGCGCATGGTGATGTTTGTTACGGGCATGTCTAATATCCGCGACGTAATTCCTTTCCCTCGTACACCGAAAAACGCAGAGTTTTAATAAGTGATTTAACTCCATAAAAAAAGGCTTCGAAATAGATCTCGAAGCCTTTTTTGTATGTGTTCGTTTTGCGAACTATTTCTTTTCTGGCATTTCTCTAGTGAAAGCTGAAATTCCAGTAACATCCATTCCTGTGATTAACAAGTGAATGTCGTGTGTTCCTTCGTATGTAACAACGGATTCCAAGTTAGCCATGTGGCGCATCATTGAATATTCACTTGTGATACCCATTGCACCGTGGATTTGACGTGCTTCTCTAGCAATGTTCAAAGCGATTTCAACATTGTTTCTTTTCGCCATTGAAATTTGAGCAGAAGTTGCTTTTCCTTCGTTACGCAATTGACCCAAACGCAAAGTCAACAATTGAGCTTTCGTGATTTCAGTAATCATTTCAGCTAATTTCTTTTGCGTCAATTGGAATGCACCAAGTGGAACATTGAATTGTGTACGTTCTTGAGAATAGCGCAAAGCTTGATCATAACAATCCATAGCAGCACCTAAAGCTCCCCAAGCAATACCAAAACGAGCAGAGTCCAAGCAGCTAAGCGGCGCACCCAAACCTGTTCTTCCTGGTAAAATATGTGATTTTGGAACTTTAACATTGTCGAAAATCAATTCACCTGTTGCAGAAGCACGAAGCGATAATTTACCGTGCATTTCAGGTGTTGAAAAACCTTCCATTCCGCGTTCAACTACCAAACCGTGAATACGACCTGATTCGTCTTTAGCCCAAACTACAGCGATGTGTGCGAAAGGAGCGTTGGAAATCCACATTTTTGCTCCGTTCAAAATAACGTGATCACCCGCATCTTTAAAGTTGGTAATCATTCCGCCTGGATTTGAACCATGGTCAGGCTCAGTAAGACCGAAACAACCCATCATTTCACCAGATGCTAATTTCGGAAGGTATTTTTGTTTTTGTTCTTCAGAACCGTATTTCCAAATAGGATACATTACTAATGAAGACTGAACAGAAGCTGTTGAACGCAAACCTGAGTCACAACGTTCTAATTCTTGCATGATTAAACCGTACGAAATCTGATCTAAGCCAGGTCCGCCATATTCTTCTGGAATGTAAGGTCCAAACGCACCGATTTCGCCAAGCCCTTTCAATAGGTGCATTGGAAACGTTGCTTTTTCATAATGTTCATCAATGATTGGAGAAACCTCCTTTTTTACCCATGCTCTTGCTGCATCTCTAACCAATTTGTGCTCTTCAGACAAAAGGTCATCCATTTGGTAATAATCCGGATGGTTGTAAAGATCTGTTTTCATGTTTACAATTTAATGGTGCAAAAGTAAGGATTCTGTCAGAATGTTAAACCTTGTTGTTTTCTATTTAATTTTGCAATCCATGATTATAAGCACCCTGTCACTCATTGCTGATTTTAAATTAGAACTTCGCGACACGCAGATGACGAACGCGATTTTACTCATTTCCCTTTTCTGCACGGGACTTGTGGGGATTAGTCAGTGGGGCACAGAGGATTTATTTCGCAATGTTAGCCGCAATTTTCTTAAAATCGAACAGCGCGAAAAAGAGTTTGGTGACACGGGAAGAATCAGTTCAGGTTCGTCCACTTTGCTGTTTTTCAACTTTTTTATTGCCTTCACACTTAGTTCGTATTTGTTTTTTGCCTCCCGATTCACCGTCAACACATCCTTATTCTTTGCATTGATTGCTAGTGTAATTTTTATGTTTTTACAACAAGTTGGTTTTCGAATAGCCGCTTGGATGAGTGGAGAAACAAATACGATTCAACCGATTGTTCAATTGACTCGACAAACTTGGCAGCTGGGTGGAATTTTGTTTTTAGTGCTCGCAGTTGTATGGGTTTTGAATAAATCAAACACACCAATTTTTATTATTACCTACTTTGTGTTTATAGGTATATTGTTGTTATTCAGGTTTTTAAAAGGTGTTTCCTTTAGCTTAAATCACAGAATAAGTTGGTATTATTTTATTTTGTATCTTTGCACTCTCGAAATTTTGCCCTTGGCAGTGCTGATGAAGTTGGTCGTTGATTATTCCGGGGTCAAGTTTTGAAATAAGAACCACTAAAACGTCTAACATTGGCTATTAAGACTATCCTCGTTTCCCAACCTAAACCAGAAGGAGAAAAATCTCCTTATTATGACCTTGCCGAAAAGTACAAATTAAAAATTGATTTTCGTCCATTTATCAAGGTTGAAGGTGTTGACGCAAAAGATTTTCGTGCACAAAAAGTCAATATCACAGAGCATACGGCTGTTATTTTAACATCTAAAGTGGCTGTGGATCACTTTTTTAGAATCGCCGAAGAAATTCGTTTTGAAGTGCCTGACACGATGAAATATTTTTGCATTTCAGAAGCCATCGCACTTTATTTACAAAAGTATGTTACCTACAGAAAACGCAAAATTTTCTTTGGAAAACAAACCATTGATGAGCTAGCAGATGTAATGAAAAAGCATAAGAACGAAAAGTTTTTATTGCCATGTACAGACATTTTGCGCGACAATATTCCAATCACTTTGGAACAACAAGGCTTAGCGTTCACAAAAGTTGTTTTATACAGAACCGTTGCTGCTGACTTGTCGGATTTAGAAGACGTGTATTACGATATGTTGGTGTTTTTCAGTCCAGGAGGAATTGAGTCTTTGTTCAAAAACTTCCCTGATTTCAAACAAAACAATACCGTAATTGCAGCGTTTGGCCCAACCACAGCTAATGCGGTGATTAAAAACAATTTGCGACTTGATATTCACGCACCACATCCAAAAGCACCGTCTATGGTTGGAGCGATTGAATTGTTTATCAAGGAAGATAGCAAGAAGAAATAATCACCACCTTTCAATCAAGTATCGAAGTCCTTCGGAGGCCGTTTTATTTATTTTCTGAAAATGACTCGGAACTGAAAATGTATCCGCATTTGGGTCAATGATATAACATTTGCAATTAGACGAAACAGCATGAATTAAACCTGCTGCAGGATAAACTTGTAAAGAAGTGCCAATAACAATCAACACATCTGTGTCTTCCATTTGCTCAGCGGCAGCCTGCAACATTGGAACATCTTCCCCAAACCAAACTACATGTGGTCGCAAGCGAAAACCATCGGGACACACATCTTTTTTGGTAAGCTCCCATCCGTTTATTGAATAGTAAGCGCTTTCTTGATTGGGACCGGAAGATTTAGCCAAACGGATATTTCCATGTAAATGCAACACATTGTTAGAACCGGCTCTTTCATGCAAATCATCAATATTTTGAGTTATCACCAGCACATCGTACTCTTTTTCTAAGCGAGCAATTAAAATATGTGCCTCGTTGGGCCGAGTTTCTATAATTTGTTTTCGTCGTTGGTTATAAAAATCAGTCACCAAATCTGGGTTTCTTTGCCATGCTTCTGGTATGGCCACGTCCTCAATTTTATACTTTTCCCAAAGTCCACCCGCATCTCTAAAAGTAGAAATGCCACTTTCGGCGCTCATACCTGCACCTGAAAAAACAGTTATTTTTCTTCTCATTATCAAAACTTAAACTATATTTACACTACAAAAATAATTATCATGAAAAAACTATTACTTTCTGCATTTATGCTTTCTGCGAGCTACTTCGGTACTTTCGCTCAATTGGCAGACGGAAGTGTTGCTCCTGATTTCACGTTTACGGACTTGAATGGAAACACACAACACTTATACGCCTACCTAGATTCTGGTAAAACAGTATTTATCGATGTATCTGCTGCTTGGTGTTCTCCATGTTGGCAATACCACAACACACATGCGTTACGTGATTTGTATGAAAACCATGGACCAACAGGTTATTCAAGCGTAGTTGCTGGAACAACTAACGATGTTATGGTTTTGTACTTGGAAGGTGAGCAATCAAATACTGAAGCACAATTACACGGACCAGCTGCAAACACTGGTGCCTACGCAACGGCAACACAAGGTGATTGGGTAACGGGCACAACGTATCCGATTGTTGATGTTCCTAGCGATGCTTCAGGAGATTCATTTATGTCAGGATATAACATTGCTTATTTCCCAACAATTTACAAAATTTGTCCAAATCGTATCATTACTGAAGTAGGTCAATTAACAGCTACTGAGTTGTATGCTACTGTTGCTGATTGTCCAGCTCCAGCTTCTCAACCAGCTGACGTTGCTGCTTTGAATTACGAAGGAGAATTGGTTCATTGTGAAGGTTCATACACACCAAAAGTGAAAATCCAAAATAACGGAACAACAGCAATGACTTCTGCAACGATTACAATCACGCAAGGAGGAAATACAGTTTCTACAGGAACATACACAGGTAACTTAGCTACGTATGGTGTTGCTTCTGTAACTTGTTCGGCTATTCCTAACTTTACAGGCGGTGCATTAAGCGTATCCGTTACAACAACAGGTGATTCAGATGCTTCAAACGATGCGTTGACAGCTTCTATCTCTGCTGCAACGGTTGCTGTTTCTCAATTTGCAACAGTAAACATTACTACTGACGCTTATGCTTCTGAGACTTCTTGGAAATTATTCAATAGCACAGGAACAGTTGTTTCTCAAGGTGGTGGAAGCTGGGCAGATTTGTCTGCGGCTGGTCAAACAGTTCAAACGCCAGTTACTGTTGAGTTGAGTCCTTCTGAGTGTTATACATTCGAAATTTATGATGCTTATGGTGATGGAATTTGCTGTAGCTACGGAAATGGTGCTTACTCTATCACAGATGCAAGCAATGCTGTTTTAGCTTCAGGAAGTGAATTCGCTGATTCAGAGAAAAAAGTTTTCAAAACAGGTGTTTTAGGTGTTGAAGAGTTAGAAGTTGGTGCTTTTAACGTATATCCTAACCCTGCATCTGATGCTGTTAACGTTTCTTTCGAAGCAAACAATAATGACTACACAGTTAGCTTAACAGACTTACAAGGTCGTACAATTGCTACAAAAAATCTTAGCAAATTAAGCGGAACGCAATTGGTTACTTTCTCTACAGAAAACATTGCTAAAGGAAGTTATATTGTAACTATCGCTAGCAACGGTTTGAAAAGAACTAAAAATGTAGTGGTAAGATAATCCACACAAAATAATTGGAAAGAGGGAAGTTTCGGCTTCCCTTTTTTTATGCACTAAAGTTAATAGCGTACTTTTGCACGTGGCTTTTCATTCATTTACCAGCACCCTAGAAGGAATCATTTTACCGGAGAAATTCACCTTTCCGTTTTATTATGAACCTCATCCTATAAGCGAAATTGCAGCAAAGGAACTTCAAGTGTATCTCACCCAACAAAACGATTGGATACATAATTTTGGTCTAAATCCTGAAAAGGATAAAGGAATGATTATTGGCAAAATGTTTGGGGTTTTAGTGGTGAAAAACCGAAAGGGAGAGTTGGGTTGGATTGCCGCTTTTTCTGGAAAATTAGCCGATGAAAACCACCATTCATTCTTCGTTCCTCCTGTATTTGATATTCTTCAAAAAGATGGTTTTTTCAAAGTTGGAGAAGAAGAACTTAATGCGCTGAATAAGGAAATTGAAGCACGAGAAAAAAGTAAACAATACGCCTTTTTGAAACAAGAATCAGAAGCTGCAGCAAGCACGTTTCAAGAGGCTCTTGCACAAGAAAAGCAAAAATTAAAAAACGAAAAAGAAAAACGTGATGCCTTTCGATTTCATGTTTTACCACAACTTTCAGATGAAGAAAAAGTAGTCGAAGAAGAACGTTTGCGCCAAGAAAGCGTGGGTCAGCAATTGGCTTTTAAACGCATCAAAAAGGCGCTTCAAGAAACAAAAGAAGCAGCTGAAAAAGCTTTTTTTGACTTCATAGAGCCTTTGAAAAAAGAACGCGCCGAAAAATCCGCTCGCCTGCAAAAGGAAATTTTTGAGAAATACACCTTCTTAAATCGCTTTCACCAAGAAAGAAGTTTGTTGTCGATATTCAAGGAAACGGTTTTTCAGACACCTCCAGCTGGAGCGGGAGAATGTGCAGCTCCCAAACTTTTGCAATTTGCTTTTCTGCATCAGTTAGAACCTATTTGTATGGCTGAATTTTGGTGGGGACAAAGTCCTGTTTCAGAAATCAGGGTGCATGGAAATTATTATCCTGCTTGTCGGGGCAAATGCGAACCCATTCTCAGTCACATGTTACAGGGAATTTCGTTGGATGAAAATCCCATGCAAGCACAAGCAACCGTTGACGAATTAGAGCTAATTTTCGAAGATGAACACTTAGTGGTTGTGAACAAGCCTGCTGAATTTCTATCTGTTCCGGGCAAAGAACTCAAAGACAGTGTTTATGAACGCATGCGCCAACGCTATCCCAATGCAGATGGCCCATTGATGGTTCACCGACTAGACATGTCAACATCTGGAATTTTGTTGGTGGCGAAAACATTTTCCGTTTACAAACATCTTCAGCGTCAATTTATCCAACACACCGTGAAAAAGCGTTATGTTGCCTTACTGAATGGTAACGTAGAAAAAGAGAACGGAACCATCGATCTTCCACTTCGTTTGGATATTGATGATCGCCCGCGCCAAGTGGTTTGTTTTGAACATGGAAAGTCGGCACTTACGCATTTCGAAGTAATTGAACGAACAGAGGGGAAAACGCGGGTTTATTTCTATCCACAAACGGGTCGTACACATCAATTGCGTGTCCATGCAGCACATGTTTTAGGATTGCAAGCTCCAATTGTCGGTGATGATTTATATGGAACAAAAGCCAATCGTTTGCATTTGCACGCGGAACAAATCGCTTTCGTTCACCCCGTGACAAAACAAGAAATGACACTTAATTGCCCTGTTGGTTTTTAATTTGATTTTCCTTGACCTACCTCAAGCAATAGTTTCGGATGTTGGATATAATTTTAGCCTATTAAAAACAACGACATGGATCGAAAGGATTTTTTGAAAAAAGGACTTTTAGGTACAGCGATTTTTGCTGGAGGCAGTGTATTGGCGAAGGTAGTGGATAATTCTATTGATGAATTGAAACCGCTAGATGTGGTTGGATTTAATCATATACAAAACACAAATTCTTCTATTATGGAAAATATGATTTTACACAAAGCAGACTCTCGTGGTCATGCTAATCATGGTTGGTTGGATTCACACCACACGTTCAGTTTTGCTAATTATTATAACCCTGAACGCATGCATTTCGGCGTGTTGCGTGTTCTCAATGACGATGTGGTTTCTGCCGGAATGGGCTTTGGAACGCATCCGCATGACAACATGGAAATCATCAGTATTCCACTAGAGGGAGATTTGGAACACCGCGATAGCATGGGAAATGTGGCTACTATTCGTCATGGAGACATTCAAGTCATGAGTGCGGGTACGGGAATTCAGCACAGTGAATACAATAAAAATGCAGATAAAACGGTCAAGTTTTTACAAATTTGGGTGTTTCCAAACAAACGAAATGTAGAACCTCGATACGATCAAATCACCTTGAATTTGGAGGACAGACACAATCGTTTGCAACAAATTTTATCTCCTAATAAAGAAGACGAAGGCGTTTGGATTCATCAGGATGCTTGGTTCCATTTGGGTCGTTTTGATAAAAATGCACAACAGAATTATTCCTTGAAAAAAAACGATAATGGTGTTTATGCATTCGTCTTGAATGGAAGTTTTTCCATCAATGGAATAGAGGTGCAGCAACGCGATGGTTTGGGAATTTGGAACACGAGTGAATTACAACTCGAAGCCCTTTCACAGGACGCAGAAATTCTTTTGATGGAAGTACCTATGAGTTTGTGAGCTCTCGCGCGAGTTACAGGGTCTTAACCTCTACCCAATCGCCGTTTTCCTTGATTAAATCAATTAATGCATCAACCGCTTCTGTTTCGGGAACGTTGCGTTTAACGACCGTTTTTTCCTTGTACAAATTGATTTTCCCAGGTCCTGTACCAACATAACCGTAATCAGCGTCTGCCATTTCACCCGGTCCATTGACAATGCAACCCATAATTCCGATTTTAACACCTTTTAAATGCGATGTTTTTTCTCGGATTTTAGCGGTTGTTTCCTGTAGGTCAAATAAGGTTCTCCCGCAAGAAGGACATGAAATGTATTCCGTTTTTGAAATGCGCGTACGCGTAGCTTGCAGAATACCGAATGCAGTTGAATTCACTATTGTCGGAGCAACAATTGCGTCCATCCAAACACCATCTCCCAATCCGTCGATTAACAAAGATCCAGCGTCTGCTGAAACATCTAATTGAAAAGTTTCGACATCTGTCTCATCTGACTTGAATTTTAAAACAACAGGATTTTTTAAGTTTTTTTCCGCAAGTTTTAAAAAGAAGTGGCGATAAAGCTGTGTTAAAGAAGCGTTTTTGGATTCAAGAACAAGAATGCAGTTTTCATTCAATTCATTTGTTTCGGGTAATTCATCTTCTGCTTGTACTTGTAAAAAGGACATTTGAGAAGTATTCAGTTGTGTCAAATGTTCCTTTTTGATCAAGGGATAAAAACCGGATTTAGATGAATAATGTGCACTCCATGTTTCAAAATCGACAATTACACCTAAGGTTCCAGGTACTTCAAAATCAAGTGTGTTTTTACCGATGTACACATAATCAGCAGCTAAATCCTGAATGTTCCATTTATCCAATTGAACCGAATACACATAACCAAAACCAAAGAAATTTGCAGGTGTCAATTGTGTTTTTGCCGAAAAGTCTGCAATGACAACTGGCACGTGTTTACCCCCGACGTTATGAATTTCAGTAGCGTGTCTTCTCTCATAAGCAAAAGGATTGTAGGGTAAATTTCCATTAAAAGTAGGTAGCTGAACCTTGTTTTCAGTGTTAAACTTTTCCGCTAATTTACGAGCCACAGGTATCTCAAATTCAGGCTCTTCCGTTAGTGAAACCCGTATGGTATCGCCGAGTCCATCCGCCAAAAGCGCACCAATACCTACAGCCGATTTAATTCGACCATCTTCTCCGTCTCCCGCTTCTGTAACACCTAAATGCAGAGGATAACAGCGCCCGTTTTTCAGCATTTCAGCAGCCAACAAACGATACGCTTGCACCATTACCAAGGTATTGCTCGCCTTCATGGAAATGACGATGTCGTGGAAATCCTGTTTTTCGCAGATACGAATAAACTCCATAGCAGACTCAACCATTCCTTCAGGTGTGTCGCCATAACGGCTTAATATTCTGTCAGAAAGAGACCCATGATTGGTTCCAATACGCATAGCTGTTCCGTGTTCTTTGCACAGTTTCACCAAAGGCGTAAACTTTTCCTCGATGCGGACTAATTCAGCTTGGTAACTTTCCTCCGTAAAATCAATTTCCTCGAACTTCTTTTTATCCGCATAGTTTCCTGGATTAACGCGCACCTTTTCCACCAATTTTGCAGCGATTTCAGCCGCGTTGGGAGTGAAATGAATGTCTGCCACCAAGGGAGCGTCGTACCCAAGCTCGTTCAATTTTTTTCGTATTACGCCAAGATTTTCTGCTTCGTTTTTACTTGGAGCAGTCAAACGCACTAATTCACAGCCCGCATCAATCATTCGGATACTTTGATCAACGGATTTTTCCGTGTCCATTGTATCAGTTGTCGTCATGGATTGCAGACGAATAGGATTGTTTCCACCGATGTGAATCTTTCCGACACGCACTTCAATTGTGGGCATGCGTTTGCGATTCAACAAGTCGAGGCAGTAAGCGGGGTAAGTTGTGTTTGACATACGTAATAATCTGTAACAAAAGTAAAGATAAGTTTGTTTGGCTGAACGCGATAAAAGGTGTTTGATGGATGTGCTTTGTGGTTATTAAAAACACTGAGTTACACTGAGGTTTTTTTTAGTCTTTGAAACTACTTTGTAGGACTTTGTGGAAGCTTTGGTTACTTTGTGGTTAACTTAACACGGAATTACACAGAGATAACACAGAGTTGCACAGAGGATTCTTTTATTCTTTGAAACTACTTTGTAGGACTTGGTGGAAGCTTTGGTTACTTTGTGGTTAACCTAACACAGAGGTTTTTTCTCAGATACACTTTGTGGTGCTTTGTGTAAACTTAATTTCTTTGTGGTTAACCTAACACGGAGAATTTCTATTGTGTTTCGTTATGATTTTTATGCGCCTAATCCCGCTAGCCGTTGTATATCCGACGTTTTTCCTTTCCAAAAAGTTTATATTTCTACTAAACCATGTAGCTCCCGCTTTCACACTTAATCTCCTAAAGTCGGATGATGCCACTTTTATCGGGGGCGTGGGTTTCGTTGGAAAAGGGAGAGAGTATTTTCTGATTTATTGAGTAAATTAGCTATTCGACATTGTCTACGCGAACAATGGTTGATCAAAATGACGTTTAAAAAACTATGTTATGAGAAATTACTTCCTATTCAATTTTTTGGCTTTCATCCTATTTTCTTGTGTAGATAACCGTAAAATTCCCACAAAAACCAAAGAATCAAAACAAGATTCCACCAAGCTTAACATTTCGTTTCTTTTCCCAAATGACACATTAATTTTGGTTTTTGAAGATGCTAAATGTGGTGAATGGGGCGGTGATTTTAAACAAATTAAAGTCTATAAAAAGCAGATTAAGAATGGGAAAGAAATAGTTCTTTTTGACGTAAGTGAATACAAAATGAATTGCGATTCAATAGAACCGCTTTATAAACAAAAACAATCATTTCTTAAAAAGAAAATAATCGCAACGATACCCTTAAAAGTTCTCTTGATGGAAAGTGTGAAAGAGATCATGGAATTAAAAATAAATACTGCACATACATTGTCCAATGGTGGCGCAATTAGTGGAATAAGAACAATGGATTCTACACTTTATATTTCTATTTACCCATCTCCTAAATGGACGAAGTTTATTAAACTTTTTTCTGAGTTAAAAAACGTAATAGGAAATAAGTGAATTTGTTTCATTTTTACCACAGAAGGATGCTGCGAAGCAAACTTATATAAGGTTTCCCGCGTTAGGGACAGAAGCAAAAAACCCACAGAGAGGAACGAACGAGGATTTGTAGCGGATGGCCCGACCCTGAAAAAGAGGAAGTATGACGATTTTGAATAGGGGAACGCCCTAAAATGTATTCCAAAAGAAAAATGTTTGGAAAGCACCTCATCAAAACCAAAAAATCCCAAGCATTAAAAACGCTCGGGATTTCTCTACAAGTCAATGGTGGATCCCGATATCTATCGGGACAATGCATAAGTCTTTAAATAACAAAAAAGCCCTGATTTTCATCAAGGCTTTCGTACTCGAGGCGGGTCCCGATAGCTATCGGGATGAACCCGTACAATATTTTTCAATTAACTGTAAAGAAATTTCAGGATACTTTACCAAATTAGCCAAGTACGTTTTACTTTTCATTTTCTTAATATGGGCTTCAATCGCTCTTGCAACCTTGAACTCTAGATTAGAAATTTCGAAAAACAATTCCCAATCATCACTTCTTCTTGTAAACGCATGAAGATTTTCTTTGCTTAAATGAGAGGCTATTCTTGTCTGTAAGTCCAAGCAAGACCCAATATAATATCGATTAATTTTCTTTGAATGAAGAATATAAACAGTTGCCATAGATTAAAAAAAATCCCGAATACCAAAGATATTCAGGACTCTTTTCTTATGCAAGGTGGAAGCCAATGCATAAGTCTTTAAATAACAAAAAAGCCCTGATTTTCATCAAGGCTTTCGT
>CAZHPL010000035.1:13962-17195 GCA_964534495.1 uncultured Lishizhenia sp. | reverse complement strand
CTACCTCCTTCCTGTTTTTAATGCTTGTATTTTTGGGTTATTCACAGGATATCCGAATCGCAAGTTGTGTGAGTAAAGCTTCACTTATTGAAGGGAAAAATAACGGAAAAATTATGCTTCACTTACCTCAAAGCGTAACAGCTGATGAAGTAAAAGAAAATGCAGTTTATTATGAGCGCTCTTTCACTGTTGCTTTTGACGAAAAATCGCACGATGCTACCTTTCAAATGTTGGTAAATGATCCGAATACAAGAAGAGTTATTTTACGTTTTCTTGCCGCTAGTCAAATTCAAAGTGTGACAGTTGAAGGAAAAACGTATTCTTCATCTGAATTCTACGAAAATTTCTTGAAATAATATGTTTAAACACATACTGTTTTTTGTTACAAGTGCATTATTAGTAGTCTCTTGCGGGCAAAGTAATACGCAGAGTTTCGCGAACTATGGACCTGCAAAAGTGGACAGTACTGAGGCTATAACCTTAGATGATATGCTGTTGCAGTTGGAACAAAATCCTGAAAAGACAACGTTCACTTTTTTTGCACCTGTAAATGAAGTATGTCGTGCTGCGGGCTGTTGGGTTACGGTTACAAAACCAGATGGAAAAGCGATGCGTGTACGTTTCAAAAACCATTTTCTAATCCCTACGAACACAAAAGTAGGTGTTATGGCCTATTATCATGGAAATGCTTACTGGGATACGGTTTCTGTTGCTATGCAAAAACACTTTGCAGAAGACAATCATGAAACACAAGCAACGATAGACACGATTAAAACAGATAAGTTCGAATTGTGCTTCGAGGCAGACGGGATTTTGATAGAAAAACCTATTTCCGCTTCAAAAAAATAAACGCAGCCACCACGCTAATTATAGGAAGAATTATCTTGAATGCTAATGGAAGTAATCCAATTGCAACAATATTTGCTGGAATCAAAAAGATGGCGAGAAGGTGAAATTTGCCTTGGTTTTTATCGTCTGAAATCATGGATTTGGGTGGGTGTAACGCAATAGTGTAAAGGAATATCGCCTGAGTGTAAATCATCAATTTCAATCAGTTCTTCAAATAAATGCAGACCGATAAAAATGCAATTTGGGTGACAGGCTGTAAGTAATTTATCATAGAATCCTTTCCCATACCCTACTCGATTTCCATAAGCGTCTATTGCTAATAAAGGTACAAAGACGTAGTCCAATTGTACTTCAAAAACGGTTTCGCCATATTTGGGTTCTGGTATACCAAACGAATTGACTTCTAATTGAAGTGCATTTTCAAATTTAAAATGCGTCAATGTATTTGTAGTAAAATCAGATTTGGAAACGGCAATCGTTCCTCCACTCAACTGAATTTCTTCCATTAATTCATACGTGCTGATTTCCTTTTGTCGTTCAATAGGAAGGAAAATACTGACGATTTTATTTCGAAAATCAAAATGATCCAACACCAGTTGGGTGATAGACTTTGAAAACCTATTTAAATCAAAAGGAGAAACGAATTTACGTTTCTCCTTATATGATTTTCTAATATCTGCCTTCAACATACGAAGGGATTTTTGAATTACAATCTTACACGAAGTTCATTCAATTTGCGGTTGTCTACAACGTCTGCTTTCTTACGAAGAGCGCCCATTACAGAACCTTGAATAGAGTTCTTCATGTTTTGAGTTAATTGATCTCTTTCAACTTTGAAATCATTGGATGCTCCTGCTTTCGTAGTTTTCTCAACACGAATTACGTAAACACCTGATTTACCTTTTAATGGTAAAGTTAAGTTTCCATCTTTAACACCTTTTGAAAACAATGAACCAATGATTTCTGGCTCGTAACCTCCGTTTTGAATTTGTGGGTTACCAAATGTAATCTCAGCCTTGATAACTTCCGTATTATTGTTTTTAGCAAGTGCTTTCAAGTTTTTGGTTTTCGCCATTTGATTCATTAAGCGTTTTGCTTTTTTCTCTGTAATCAAATCGCTTTCCATTTGAGATTTAACATCTTCGAATTTTGGCTCTCCTTTTTCACGTATTGCACTCACCATTGCAATTACATATTTGTCTTTATCTTTAATTGGGTAACTTGTGATTGTTCCAATTTCAACATTTGGACCATACGCCAATTCTAAAATCTTATCAGCTGCCATGGATGTTGTAAATCCATACACTTTAGGTGCATTATCTTCCAACATAATTGGGCGAGAGAAATAGTTTGCTTTACGAACAATGGTATCGAACAAAGCTACTTTTTTCAATGGATCAGATTCTTTAGAGATTTTGTTATCCAATTTGTATAGAATGCTTTGCACTTCACTTTCTTTTCTAGCAATTGTTTCTTCTGACGCTTTAAATTTCTGCGTTACAGTCACTAATAATGGGAAGCGTGAACCAGAACGATCCAATACTTCGATGATGTGGAATCCGAAATCTGTTTTTACAATTCCAATTTTCCCGATTGGAGCTGTAGCACAATACTCTCCAAACTCTTTCACCATTTCACCTTCAAGGAAATCGTCATAAGTACCGTTGTTTTGAGCTTTTCCTGGATCATCTGAGTATTTTTTCACTAACTCATCGAAGTTTGTTTTATTTACCACTTTCAATAAGCTATCAGCTGTTTTACGCTTTGCAGCAATAATTTTTTCGTCTTTCGATCCATTTGTTGAAATCAAAATGTGACGTGCTTTTAAACTTGCAGGCGTAAATCCAATAACTTTTGAAATAGCAAAACCTTCTTTAGAAGCATAAGGACCAACAACTTGACCCACCTGTGCCATTTTGAAAATCGTATCATAATCTGGCGAGTACGTTTGGAAACGATCAGATTTAGGGTGGCCTTGTGGAACAGCAATCGCACGTTTGTCGCCTAAATAAACTTTGTTATCGCTGTATTTCAATACAAATACAGAGTCACTTGGTGTTGTAGCGAATTCTTTTTTCAAAGCACCGATTACTTTTCCAAAATCAACAGAATCTTTGTGTGAAGGAGCAATTGCCACATCAAACATTTTTACTTCACGGTTAGAAGTTCTGTTCATGTATTTGCTTTCGCCTTTGTGTTCCTCGTAGTATGCTTTCAATTCTTCATCCGAAACTTTAACGTTTGCGTCATCAATTTCTGTGTAACGTTTCACAACAAAAGAAATTGATTTTTTCTCGTTTTGAGCGTAATATTCTTCTTCAGCTTCCAATTTCGTTACGTAAACACCTTGGCCTACTAAAGCGAAATATTTCTCTTGTTTTCTT
>CAZHPL010000035.1:0-13952 GCA_964534495.1 uncultured Lishizhenia sp. | reverse complement strand
TTCCGCTATCCGTGTAGTATTGTTGAGTGCTTTTCCATTGTTGAACAGCTTGTGGTTCTTTGCTTGTTTTCAACTGATTGATCGTTGACTGCAATTTTTGACGACCTGCTACTGTAGATTGTTCAGTAATTGTACCTGTTAATGAATCTGTAAAGAACTGTGCTAGATCTTGCAAAACAGTAAAACCATTCGTTGCCATCAAGTATGCATTGAATTCTCTTTCAGAAACACTAATTCCAAGCGCATCATATTCTTTTGCAAGAATCGTTGAATCCACCATAAAATTCCAAGCTTTATCACTTGCACCTTGAATTTCTGTTTCGCCAAACTCACGTCCTTGTTGTTGTGCTTGCGAACGGTCTTGGTCTTGAACACGCGCACTTACATCGCTGTATTTCATTGGGTCAACTTTCTCGCCATAAACGGTTCCGATGCCATAATCACCCTCACCCATTCCAAACATATTTTTGTAGTCAGACAAGATAAAAGTCAACAAAGCAAGACCTACAAATCCTACTAATAATCCTGATTTTGCTCGTATTTTTCCAATTAAAGCCATTACTTCATTTTTTTAGAGTGTGCGAAGATAGAAAGTTTTGGAAAAAAATACTAATAATCAACAAAAAAGGAGGCTAATTGCCTCCTCCTCCTTTTCCAATAGTTTTTGATTTAACATCTGGTTTTGGGGTTTCTGCCCCTTTATTCGTATTTGTTTTATTCTGACCACCGCCCGTTCCTGTGTTTTGAGGTGTCACATTGGGTTTACTAATTGAAGGTGGTGTTGGCGTTGTATTGGTTCGTGGTTGATTATTTCCACTAGCAGGTTTTGGCGTACTTCCTCCTGAATTTGAATCGTTTCGAGGCGTTGATGTACTATTGTTTTGCGTTGGATGATTGATATGACCGCCACTATTATTATTGTTGTTGGTACTACTTCCTCCGTTATTCGAATCATTGCGAGATGGTGACGTTCCATTGTTTTGAACAGGGTGATTTATGTGACCACCACCATTGTTATTATTTGAATTACCTCCATTATTGTTGTTACTTCCTCCACTGTTTGAATTTCCGTTGTTTCCACCGTTCGTTGGATTCGTCGGGTTTTGGAAATTACCACCAGGTCTTACAACATTTTGATTTCTGTTTGTGTTGTTTCTTAAAGTATCATCATCTCTGTTAGGTGTTGTTCCATTTCCACCTCTATCTGGAGGACCATCATTTCCTGTAGAAGGATTGTAGGTAATATTAATGTTTTCAGTGAATTGATTACAAATGGTTGTAACCGCCACATTAAACGTATTTAAACCTGGGTTCAAATTAACGTATCCTGAAACTTCAGTACCGTTCATGCTAAATCCATTAACAGGTTGCCCGCCTTGTGTTACCGTAATACTTGATGTGTTATCAGTATTGAAAACATTGAATCCAAGCAAAATAGTTTGTGTTGAAACAACAGCATTGTTTTGCGCTGGTGAGATTAATCCAAATGTTGCTGGTTTACAACGTGTGATTTGGAACTCTTCAGTCGATGAGCCACATGAATTTGTAGCTGATACAACTATGGTTGTCAAACCTTCTGGTAAATTAATCGTGCCCGATAATTGTCCATTGTTGTTCGTATAACCATTCACAGCATTTCCGTTAATTGTTACTGAAATTTGAGTATTGCTATCATAATTTCCAACCGAAACACCCATGTTTAATGACTGTGCAGTTGTTACCGATCCTGATGCTAACGAATTATTGAATTGAATTGTTGGTGTGCAATTTCCATACGTAATTGTCGTGTCATGATAAGCAGTTCCACAATCGTTTACGGCTGTTACACGAATCAAATTCGGTCCGTTTTGCATGTTCAATGTTGCTTGAACTTTATTGTTAGTGAACGTAAAATTATTTACAGACTGACCATTTTGTGTTACACTAATATTCTGGCTTGATGTAACATTGGTCACTGAAGCAGATAAGAAATAAGTGCTGTTTGATGGTGAACGAGAATACGGAGGGTCAATCGAAACAGTAGGTGGAACACAAGAAATGTAATTGATTGAAGACGTTTCTGTAACTGTGCCACACGCATTTGTTGCCGTTACTTTCAATGTGTTTAATCCACTAACTAAATTCGATGAGAAGGTAAGTTGTCCGTTATCAAACATGAAGTTATTGGTCGGAACATTGTTAAATAATACCACAATTCCTTGAGCTGCTTGAGCATTCGTGATATTTTGAACCGTTACTTTCCAAGTATAAGCTGCAGCATTTACACTCAATCCTGTTGTTGCTGGTTGCGTGAAACCAACTCTTGGAGGTACACAACTGTTATAATTAATGGTTATTACTTCATTATCATTACCACATGCGTTGGTGCCAGAAACGGTAATAGTATTTGTACCAGGAAGTAAATTTAAATTCGCTTGAACCACTCCATTAATAAATGAAAAACCTTCAACAGAAACACCATTAAGTGTTACGGCAATTCCTTGTAAGCCATTAACATTTGTAACACGCGCCGATAAGTTAAAGGCTGGACGAGTTACCGTTGTATTGTTTTCCATTGGATTTTGGAACGTTACAACTGGTGGCACACAATCATTGTAGTTAATGGTAACCGTTTCTGCATCATTTCCACATGCACTTGTTGCGGTTAAAACAAACGTATTCAAGCCATTTTGTAGCGTAACATTCGCTTGAACCGCTCCATTATTATACGTTGCCGCAACTGCAGTTCCGTTTAATTTCAAAGTGATTCCTTGTGCTTCCGCGTTTTGAACGGCTGCACTAAAGGTAAATGTTGCTGTATTTACAGTTGTTCCACTAGTGGATGGTGTAGCTAAAGTAACTACTGGAGGTAAACAAGGAGTATAGTTTATGGTTACTGTTTCTGCATCATTACCACATGTGTTTGTTGCTGTAAGAACAAATGTGTTTAAGCCATTTTGTAAGGTAACATTCGCTTGAACTACTCCATTGTTATACGTTGCTGCAACTACATTTCCATTTAATTTCAATGTGATTCCTTGTGCTTCTGCATTTTGAACAGTTGCACTAAAGGCATACGTTGCAGAATTTACCGTTGTTCCATTAGTAGATGGTGTGGTCAGAGTAACTACTGGTGGCACACAATTACTGTAATTAACGGTTACTGTTTCAGCGTCATTTCCACATGCATTTGTTGCTGTTAACACAAATGTATTCAAGCCATTTTGCAAAGTTACGTTCGCTTGAACCATTCCATTATTGTACGTTGCAGCAACGGCAGTTCCGTTTAATTTTAAGGTAATTCCTTGTGCTACAGCGTTTTGAACGGCTGCGCTAAAGGCAAACGCTGCTGTATTTACCGTTGTTCCGCTGGTGGATGGTGTTGTTAATGTAACAACTGGAGGTAAACAAGGAGAATAATTGATGCTTACCGTTTCAGCGTCATTTCCACACGCATTCGTTGCAGTTAAAACAAAGGTATTCAAGCCATTTTGTAGTGTTACGTTCGCTTGAACCATTCCATTATTGTACGTAGCAGCAACCGGTGTTCCATTTAATTTCAAAGTGATTCCTTGTGCTACCGCATTTTGAACGGCTGCGCTAAAGGTGTATGCTGCTGAATTTACTGTTGTTCCACTCGTTAATGGTGTGGTCAAAGTAACAACTGGTGGTACACAGGTAACTACCGTTTCTGTCAAATTACCAACTGCTGACCCACAAGAATTTGAAGCAGAAAGCACAATAGTGTTTACTCCTTCTGTCAAGGTAAGGCTTGCACTTAATGCACCATTTAACCATGTAAATCCTTTGTTTTGTCCATTAACGGTTAGCGCAATATTTTGAGAAGTCAATGTTCCGCTAATCGTTGCACTTATGTTTAATGTACCTGAAGAAAGTATTAGGTTGTTCAAAGTATTGAATTGAATTTGTGGAGCTACACAATTGTCGTAGAAAATCGTTATTGTTTCAATATCAGAACCACAGTTATTGTTTGCAGAAAGTAAAATGGTATTGGTCCCAGGTACAAGTGTCAATCCTGCATTTAATACACCATTTGAAAAAGAATAATTAACCGTTGTACCGTTTAACTTAACTGAAATACCATTGTTTCCTGCATTTAGAATACTTGCTTTAAGGTTAATCTGAGATGTGTTAACCGTTGCATTGGCAGTTATTGGATTTATTAAGTTTACAACTGGCGGCAAGCAATTTACATACGTGATTGTAGATGTTTTAGAATCTGTTCCACAACCATTTGCAACATTTACTTTGAAAACGTTACTTCCTTCAGCTAAAGTTGTTGTTGCCTCAATGATTCCGGCGTTTAATACAAATGGAATATTCGCGCCGTTTTTACTTACTGTAATTCCACTTGCGGCACTAACATTGGTTACAATTGCTTTGAACACAAATGCGGCTACGTTCGTTGATGTTCCTGAAGTTGAAGGGTTTTGAATGTTAACCGTTGGTGCTACACAATCATTATAGAAAATAGTAATGTTTTTAATGGCGTTACCACAAGTGCGAGATGCTGAAATCGTAAATGTATTATTCCCTGGAACAAGATTCACGGTGCTTGTCAACGTTCCGTTTACGTAATTATAATTGATCGGAGCGCCATTTTGTGAAAGCTGTAATCCTTGTGCGTCTGGCATATTTTGGATTTGAGCGGTTAACAAAAATCCAGCTGCATTTACAGTAGAAGGAACGTTGTTTACAGAAATAACGGGTGTTTGACAGTTATCGTAGTTCAAATAAACCGTTTCAATGTCTGAACCACAATTGTTAGTAGCAGATACCGTAATTACATTCATTCCCTGTTGTAAGGCAATTGTTGATTCTGTAGCTTTTGTATTGGTATTGAACGTGAAGTTACTTACCTCAATCCCATTCAATTTTAAAGAGATATTTTGCTTCGCTGTTACGTTTTCAACTTTTGCTTTAAGTGCTACCGTTGCGCTTGTAATTGTTGCATTATTTGCCGGTGCAGTTATTGTTACTTTTGGTGCTGTACAATCTTGGTAATTAACATCAAATGATTGCGACATGGTACCACAGCTTGTTGTAGCAGTAATGACAAACGTATTCGTTCCGCGTGTTAAGTTGGCAATGAATTGTAATTGTCCATTTACGAAAGTGAAATTCCTGTATTCTGTATTGTTTTGAAACAAACGCAATTCATTGGCATTATTTACATTTTTTACGTTTGCGATTATTGTCAATGCACTCGAGCTGCTGGTTGTACCTGTTGCACTCGGTGAAACCAATTGAACGACAGGGTTTTGACAATTGTCATAATTCACTGTTGTGCTGATGTTAACATTTCCACATTCAGTTGAAACTCCTAGTGTAATTGTGTTAATTCCTGGTTGCAAATTCAATGAAGACATTAGAATTCCAGTTGCTGGATTGTAGTTAAATCCTTGAACAATATTGTTGTTTAATGTGATGTCTACTTTAGCGCCAGGAGTAACATTTCCAAGCATTGCATTAATCGTAAAATTGCTGTTTTTTACCGTTGTATTTGGCGAAGCAGGATTTGTGAAATTAGCTGTTGGAGCCAAGCAAGGCGCATACGTAACAGTAAATGTTTTGGTGTCTTTACCGCAATCATTTTCTGCTTTCACGGTAAATGTATTTGCACCTTGTTTCAGGTTGATGTCAGCAATTAACTGCTTAGAAGTCATGTCGTAATTGAACAGAACCGGTTGATTATTTGCATCCAACAATTGAATTTTGTTAGATCCTGCAACTTCAGTAATGGTTAAGCTCAAGCGGTACACGGCATAAACTACGGTGTTATTTACGGTTGAATTAATGGTGATTTTTGGTGAAACGCAATTTCCGTTGAAGTTATTTAAATTCCCACTGCTGTTTGTGCCATCACTGTTGGTTGTTCCATCTCCGCGAGTTTTGAATCGAAACTGAATGTAAGCCGATGTGTAATGGTACCAATCATTTTTTGCGCGTGGTGAACTTGAAAGATATCCGTCAAAATCATCTTTCATTGTGAAAGTTGTTTTATGCTCAATTCCAATTGAAACGCGTTTTCCAAGTTGATATCCCAAACCGATTCCTAAACTCGGCATGAAATACGCTTTGTATTTATTTGAACTTCCGTCTAAGGGAGTGTCGTAAATCCCATCCATATTGGAAGAAAGCTGCGGAGAAAGTGGTCCATTGCTTAACATGGAACTATAATCATACAAATACGTTGAATCACCTTTGTAATACAAATCGCCATACGTTTGTTTGAAGGTTAAACCAACTCCTCCAAAAATGTAGGGGTCAAAGCCTGTTTTTTCACGCACTGAATTTAAGTGAATGGCTAGTTCAAGCGCCAAACGATGTACATCTGCTTGGAAATTGTTAACCGTAAAACCTTGTCCCGTTTTATAGCCATTCAAAGCTGTTCCGGTATAATTTGCTAAAGAGGTTGTGTCTTTATCCTGACCATACCAATTGCCACGTAAGTAACGCCCACGTAAATCAAAACTAAGTACACTACCATAATTGTAATTGAATGATTTTCCTAAAATCACGCCCCAGCCTGAAGAAGTTGTGCTTTTGACATCCGTTGTGCTCCATGTTGCGCCAACGTTAAAGCCCAAAAACCATTTGGAAGAATGGTCGTAATCAATTTTCTGTGCTAAGCTTGTAAAAGTTCCGAAAAAGGAAAAAAGAAGCAGGAAGTATAAATTTCTCATACGTAGTGGTTTTGGTTGTGTTAACCTAATTTTCATGCCAAAATTCCGAAATTCTTTGCAAGTATTGGTCAAATGGAAATGAAAAGGCCTAAAAATAATTGATTTTATTTTATATGATATTGATTTTTAGATGATTGAGTGTTTTTGTTAATGCTTTGTTAATCCCTATTCATGCGGGTAAAAGCAATATTCCTGAAAACGAAGTATCAACATATAATTGGCATTGGTTTCTTGTTGAATCGTTGCGCTTAAAAGTGCTGTTTTGGTATCGTAAATGATTTGTAGATTATTCACTTCTTTGCCATTCTTAAACACTAATTTCTCGATGACGTTTCCAAATTTATCATAGCGAAAGCGCCATTCTTCATAAGGAATTTCTGAATCGTTGTAAACGAATGCAATACTTCCGGGTAGTCCTCCTTCGCCATACGTGTACTTCTTTTTGTATTCACTGGAAGCCATTTTCATACGTTGCGTTTCTTCGATTAAATACCCTTCAGGCGTCCATTTTTCGGTTTGCTCCAAATAGGGAAGATTGTAATTGTTAAATACCGTTTTCCTATATCCGTGTTCAATCGCTTGATATTTCATCGTTTCTGAATTAATCAACAAACTTTGCGAAAGTCGTCCCAAAGAATCCAAAATCTCGCGTCGGTGTTCGGTTTTTATAACACGACCCAATGAGTCATACACATAATGATAAGCTGTTATTCCCCCATTTTCTGTTTTTCGATGCAAGACAATTTTACCATTCGAATTGTATTCATAGTGATTGAAAAGGGTGTCCTTACGATCATTTTTAAAGCGTACTTCAAAGGTTTCTGTTAGTCTTCCTAAAGTGTCAAATTCATAACGGAAAAAATCATTGGTCGGGCGAATCATATCCGCTTCCTTTTTTATGGAATAATTTCCGCCAATGGATTGAATATGATTTTGATGAATGAACGCCGTATCAAAAAAAGGTTGATCGGTGAAAGCGAAACCGTCAATTGTACGAATCATTTGTGCTTCTAAGGAAAAGTAACTTCCGAAGAACAATAAAATCGTCCATACAACTGAAATCTTCAACTTAAAGTGCAGATAAAATCGACTTCCAGCTAGCTTTTTCAGCCACCAATTTCGCTACTTCATCAATCGAAATTCGCACTTGTTGCATCGTGTCGCGATCTCGAACGGTAACCGTATTATCTTCTAAAGTTTGATGGTCAACAGTAACAGCCAACGGTGTACCTATTGCATCTTGACGACGGTAACGTTTTCCAATTGCATCTTTTTCATCGTATTGCACATTGTATTCCATTTGTAATTCTCTTAGAATTTCACGCGCTTTTTCAGGTAAACCATCTTTCTTTAAGAGTGGAAGTACAGCCACTTTATACGGTGCTAAAGCTGCAGGTATTTTCAATACAACGCGTTCAGAGCCATCCTCCAATTTTTCTTCTTGGTAAGCTGCACTCAATACGGAAAGAAACATACGGTCAAGTCCAACTGACGTTTCAACCACATACGGAACATAGCTTTGATTTAATTCCGGGTCAAAGAATTGTAGTTTTTTTCCTGAGTATTTCTCGTGTTGTTTCAAGTCAAAATCAGTTCGAGAATGAATTCCCTCTAACTCTTTGAAGCCCATTGGAAAGTCGTATTCGATATCGCAAGCTGCATTGGCGTAATGTGCTAATTTAATATGGTCGTGAAAACGGTAAAGTTGATCGCCAAGACCAAGGTTTTTATGCCATTTTGTTCGGGTTTCTTTCCAGTATTCATACCATTTCATTTCTTCACCTGGACGTACAAAAAACTGCATTTCCATTTGTTCAAACTCACGCATACGGAAGATAAATTGGCGCGCTACAATCTCGTTACGGAACGCCTTTCCGATTTGTGCGATTCCGAAAGGAATTTTCATTCTTCCCGATTTCTGAACGTTTAAGAAATTGACAAAAATACCTTGAGCCGTTTCTGGACGCAAATAAATGGTAGAAGCATCTCCTGCAACGGAGCCTAATTCTGTAGAAAACATCAAATTAAATTGACGAACTTCCGTCCAGTTTTTAGTTCCTGAAATAGGGCAAACGATTTCCAAATCCAAAATTAAATTGCGAACACCTTCTAGGTCATTGTTTTCCAAAGCTGTTCGCATTCGGTCTTCAATTTCTTTGATTTTAGTAGCATTTCGCAAAACATTCGGATTCGTTGCACGAAATTGAGCTTCGTCAAAACTGTCACCAAATTTTTTAATTCCTTTTTCTACTTCTTTTTCGATTTTCAAACGCAGTTTCTCCATGTGCTCTTCCAGCAACACATCTGCTCTGTATCTTTTTTTCGAATCTTTATTATCAATTAATGGATCATTAAAAGCATCGACGTGACCAGAAGCTTTCCAAGTTGTTGGGTGCATGAAGATGGATGCGTCAATTCCTACAATGTTTTCGTGCAATTGAACCATGGCTTTCCACCAATATGTTTTGATATTGTTTTTTAATTCTGAACCTAACTGGCCATAGTCATAAGTAGCTGCCAAACCATCATAAATTTCAGATGACGGAAAAATGAAACCATACTCCTTTGAATGAGCGATAATGTCTTTTAATTTGTCTTGCTTTTGTTCCATGTTACAAAGATACATATTCATGGAGTGATTAAACCGTGTCTTAAAAGAATGAATCAAAAGTCGATTGTTGATTATGAAAAACTATTTCCTGATATTTTTAGGGATTCGAGTTGCATGTAGAAAAAACTGATTATCTTTAGAACTCACACAATTATTTATTTATAATGAAAAAAACTTCCTTCGCGCTACTGATAGCTTATTCTTTATCGTTGAGCTCATGTAACCTCATTTTTATGCCATCCAAGCAAAAGGTTAACGTAACTACAACTGATGATAATTCAGTGGTCTATGCAGATAATTTAGAGATTGGTAAGGGGCCGCAGTTTACAACTAAAGTAAAAAAATCGGGGCCAAAACAAATAGTTGTTCAAACTCCAGGTTATAAAGACGAGTATATTACATTAATGCCTGAAAAACGTTCTCCCTTATTCTATCCATTTTTGGTTTTAGATTTACCAACTTTTGTGACTGGTTATGGATTTTTGACGCTTTATGTACCTAAAACTTTTAATTACAAGAAAGACTTGAAATTTGATAACAAAATAAGATATACAAAAAGAGAAAGTACAGAAAAATACATTGATTTATCTTCTATTAAGTTAAACATCAAGGATAAAAACAAAGATCTCCAAGATTATTATGTAAAATATAAAGGTGATTTAGATGCAAACATTGAAATGGCAAAAGTTAACAGAACTACATCCATGGAAAAAGAGGCACTAAAAGCTGAGAAAAAAGCTAGAAAAAAAGGAACTCAAAATGTGTTGAATGCTAATAATGAATTGAAAAGTGAAGACACCGAATTTTCTGAATGTATTTACAAAACACTTAAAAAAACTGAATTTATTGATACTGTAAATAAAGTTTTTCAAGATGACAACAATACTCTTGTTTTAGAGGGAGAAATACGTAAAGCTGATTTATTCCATGTTTATGGGGTGGGATATAATAGCTTTCAACGTCTAGGCGTTGGTATGGAATGGTTTATAAAAAATAGCTATGGTGAAATTTTAGACTCCGTTTTCATCTACGAATATTCAGGAGATGTTAAATATTCTGCAAATTATATTTCTACTAGTGGTGCAACAAATGTTAATACTAAATCGAGCAAGCACATAATATATGATGACGCGGTAGAAAATAACTATTTCAAGTTTCTGAAATCCGATGAGTTTAAAAACAATATTACTTTGAATACAGATTTCGCTTCTAAAGACGAAAAATTAGTTTTAACTGAACCAAAATCATTAGTAAAAGAGGTAGCAGATGCAAGTTTAGCAAGTGTTATTGTTAAGCGTAAAGACAAAGGTCACGGCTCAGGTTTTGCCATTTCAAATGATGGTTATATTTTAACTAATTTCCATGTTATTGCTGGCAAAACAAAAGAAAAACAAGAAAAACTAAAAGTGATTTTGTCAAATGGTGAAGAATTAGACGCTGAAGTTGTACGCTTCAACAGAGCACGTGATATCGCCTTGTTAAAAGTTGATTATAAATTTGAAAAAGCTTTTGCCTTGAAAGCTGTAAAAGAATTTAAAAACTTGCAAGAGGTTTATACTATTGGTGCTCCCAAATCAATTGAATTGGGTCAAACCGTAACTCTTGGATTGATTTCAAACGAAAGAAAAACAAACAACAACAATGTACTTCAACTTAGTATGAGTATTAACGGGGGAAATAGCGGTGGTCCACTTTTTGAGAAAACAGGTGTTCTACATGGTGTTATCCAAGCGAAATTAGTTGGATTTGCAACAGAGGGCGTGGGCTTCGCAATTCCTTCATATATGATTCCTGAATACTTGAATATTTCTTACAAAAAATAGATTTTTATACAACAAGAAAAAGCAAAATTCAGTAATGGATTTTGCTTTTTTTATATGCTGAAAATATGCGTTTATATTTAAATGATTTGGCTTTCATTGAGACAAATGAGCCTTTAGACATCTCACTATCACTTCAAGCAAATGAGAAAAATGTAAGAGCATGGTATGTTGACCCTCCGCGATTTGAGCCGGTTCGTACAAAAGAATTTACAGGTTCTGTTACTGAAGGTGGTTCTACTAATTTCAGGGATATTTATTTCAATCCGCATGGACATGGAACACATACAGAATGTTGTGGACATATTACTCCTGAAGTTTTTTCTGTCAATGAGCGATTAAAAACGTATTTTTTCAAAGCTACCTTAATATCAATTCAACCTGAAAAACTTGAAAATGGAGATCAAGTAATTTTTGCACACCAATTTCCATCAGATTTAGATAAAACATTCGGTGAAGCTTTGATCATTCGCACTTTGCCTAATGAAAATGACAAGCATTCAAAAAACTATTCGGCGACCAATCCTCCCTATTTGGACATCAGTTGCATGGAAATCATCCAAATATTAGGTGTACAGCATTTATTGATTGATTTACCAAGTGTTGATCGTGAGTCAGATGAAGGGAAATTAGTTTTTCATCATTCGTTTTTTAATGTGCCTGCACAGCCGAATTTCAAGACCATTACTGAAATGATATTTGTGAATGATGAAATTTCTGATGGTAATTATATTTTGGAGTTACAATTTGCTCCATTTGAAAACGATGCTAGTCCAAGCCGACCTGTTCTTTATCGGATACAAAAAAAGGGCTAAACCGCCCTTTGTGTAGTAGTAGACCTATGTCCTAATTTTTATTAAGGTACAGGAACTTCTTATGCATAAATTTCGGCTAAATGAAACTATTAAACTCTTATCAAACTAGAAAATGAAACTGCCTCTCCAAGCAGCTATTAGCCTTACGCATAAGAAGTCGCCTGTGTCTCTCCTTATTTCTGAATCAAAGATAGAAAGCTTATTTGAACCAAATACTTACAATGAATATTCAATGCTTATTATTGAATATTGAAGCAAAAAACTTGAATATCAAATTTTAATTGCAATAAAAAAGGGAATACAAACATGCATTCCCTTACAATAATGATATACTATTCTTACGAATTCAAAGCTTCAGCTCCACCAACGATTTCAAGGATTTCGTTTGTAATTGCAGCTTGGCGTGCCTTATTGTAGCTTAATTTTAAACTTTTTTGAAGTTCATTCGCATTATCTGTAGCTTTATGCATTGCTGTCATTCGAGCGCCATGTTCTGCAGCAAATGAATCTCTAACTGCTTTATATAATTGGATTTTCAATGACTTAGGAATTAAATCTTCAACGATTTCTTGTTTTGAAGGCTCAAAAATATAATCACCTGCATTTCCATTTCCAACCGCTACAGAAGGTACAATTGGTAAAAACTGTTCTGTTTCCACAACTTGTGTTGCAGCATTAACAAAGCGATTATAAACTACAACAACTTTATCGAATTCACGTGCAGTGAAACTACGCATGATCTCTTCTGCAACGGCTGCTACACCGTCAAAAGTAAGATTAGCAAAAACATCTTCAATTGGTGTTAAAGTGTCATTGATAAAGTAGTTAGGAGTTCTTTTGTAAACATCCTTTATTTTTTTACCAAGACAAAGTACTTTAACATCTTCGTTTTTGTACTCCTCGTTAATTAATACACCAACTCTTTTAATGATATTGTTGTTGAAACCACCACACAAACCTCTGTTGGAAGTAATACCAACCACTAAGATTTTCTTTGCTTCGCGTTGTTCAGAGTATGCGTTTTCAGAAAGATCAAGCGTTGCACTTAAATTTTCTAGAATTTCTTTTAATTTGCCAGCATACGGACGCATTTGTGTAATGGCATCTTGTGCTCTTTTCAATTTTGCAGCAGAAACCATTTTCATAGCAGAAGTAATCTGCATTGTGGAGCCTACTGAAGTAATTCTATTACGTATTTCTTTAAGATTTGCCATTCTCTTTTGCTTATGGTAGGATCAATTAATATTTGTCAGCTAGTTCTTTTGCAACTTTAGTCAAAATATCAGTTATTTCATCTGTGTATTTACCAGCTTTCAAAGCAACCAATACGTCAGCATGTTTAGCCTCTAATACTGTCAAATATTCTTTTTCAAATTGTTTAACCATGTTTACTGGAACGCGTTGAATCAAACCTTTCGTTCCAACATAAATAATTGCAATTTGCTTTTCGACTGGGTAAGGGTCACCTTCACGTTGTTTCAAGATTTCAACGTTTCTAGAACCTTTGTCCAATACACTTTTCGTTGCTGCATCCAAATCAGAACCAAATTTCGCGAACGCCTCTAATTCACGGTATTGCGCTTGATCCAATTTTAATGTACCAGCCACTTTTTTCATGGACTTGATTTGTGCAGATCCACCAACACGAGATACAGAGATACCAACGTTGATAGCTGGACGAATACCTGCGTTAAACAAATCAGACTCTAAGAAAATCTGACCATCTGTAATCGAAATTACGTTAGTAGGAATATAAGCAGAAACGTCACCTGCTTGCGTCTCAATGATTGGAAGTGCTGTTAACGAACCTCCACCTTTCACCAATCCTTTAATAGATTCAGGTAAATCATTCATTTGACTTGCAATGGTATCATCAGCAATTACTTTCGCTGCTCTTTCTAACAAACGAGAGTGAAGGTAGAATACATCACCTGGATATGCCTCACGTCCTGGTGGACGACGAAGTAATAAAGAAACCTCACGGTAAGCAACTGCTTGTTTAGATAAATCATCATAAACA
>CAZHPL010000034.1:0-17490 GCA_964534495.1 uncultured Lishizhenia sp. | reverse complement strand
AACGAGTGCACTTCAGCTGCTCCTTGCGATAATGCTTGTAAACTGAAACCGCCCGAGTAGCAAAAGGTATTCAGTACTTTTTTTCCTTTAGAGTATTTTCCCAACAAAAAGCGATTTTCTCGTTGGTCAATGAAAAAACCTGTTTTTTGGCCATTAATCCAATCAATTTGATAGCTGACTCTATTTTCAATTGCTTTGTGAGGCGTTTCGCATGTTCCAAAAAGATAACCATCTTTTGGCGCAATTCGTTCAGGTAAAGTATCGGATGACTTAGAATAAACAGCAACTAATTTGTCGCCCAAAGCAAATTGTAGCGCATTGGCAATTAATTCAATGTTTGAATACATACCAATGGAATGACATTGAACAACAGCAACGCCATTGTAAAAATCGATGATTAATCCAGGAAGATTATCGCCTTCTCCATGACAAATTCTAAAAATTGAATTGTTTTCATTCAATAAATTCAGCTTCAAACGGGATTGAACTGCCATCTGAATTTTTTCATTAAAAAAGTCTTGATCAATTTCAGAGTATTCAAAACTCAAAACGCGCACTGAAATCGTGGCATGTTGGAAATGTCCAATTGCCAAAAATCGACCTTTGTAATCCGTAACTTGTACTACTTCTCCATCTTTTAGTTGGCTACAATCTGAACTGATAGCACCAGAAAACACCCATGGATGTTTACGTTGAATCGATTGTTCTTTTCCTTTTCGAATTTGTACGAGTTGCATTGTCATGGTTGCAAAGGTAGCCTAAATAAAGCGTATAAATAGATTTAACGTCGGAGTTTAAAGCGACTTTAACCAATTCACTGCCGCTTCTTTTGTGGAGAATTGTTTGGTTGGAATTGGGGCAGGCTTCAAAGCAAATACCATTTTCATGATGAATTGTGATAATCTCTGTTTAGAAATCATGGCCATTGCACAGTAGATTTCAGGTACTTTTTCTGCAGAAAACTTTCGGGTTGCTTTATCAGGAATAGGAGAGGCGACTAAATAGATTAAAAGAGGTGCAGGTTGATTGTTCGTGATTTGCTTCACTAAATTGACGTTAGCAGTAATGTTTTCAACGGTTCGCATTACAGGTTTTGAAAAGGAAACCAATATTTCTTCTTCCCACCAAAAAGTAGCGATTTCACTTTCCCAGATTTGTCGGTCAGTTGGAATTGAAATCACTTTTGAGTGATGTAAGAGAATTTATCTTTGAACTTTAAGAAAGGCATTTCAAAATATTTGAAACTTATTTTGGAAATCAGCACGGTTATGACCAATGAAATCGGCATTTCTATGAAGACAACTTCCCAAACGTTTTTATTAAGACCCAGTTTTGATGAGATTGTCAATGTAACTAAAATTCCTAAAAAGTGAAGTGAATAAAGGCCATAAGTTATTTTACCTAGTTCAGAAAATAATTTTAGTTTTCCAAGTTTGAAAATAGAGTGGGTTGTAAAATTTTGTTCAAGAATAATAAAGAGAATTAGAATTGCCAAAATGGATCGTTCAAAAACTAAAATGATTGGGTTGGAAAACATTAAATCTTTTCGGAAGAAGAATAGACCAAAAAATAACACATATATTAAGGCGATTATTGGTTTTTTTAAGTTTAAAATGAAATTCTTAAAACCTTCTTTTTCTGAATAAAGCCATGCACCAGTCGCACCGATTGCCATATCTCCAATACATGATAGTGTGTGATGTTCTAACATAATGCCAGATGGGTTATAAAACCTAAAAATCCAACTTGAAAGAATAATTGTAGCAAATGCAATCCAATAATTTTTAATTGGTAAGATCGCTAAAATAACAGGCCAAACCAAGTAAAATTGTTCTTCAATAGCCACGCTCCAAAGAACACCTAAAATAGAAGAATCGGGTAGTCCACTTTTTATAAAGTCAAAATTATTCAAGAATGTTAAATAGTAAGAAATATGTGCAGTTTCTACAGATGGTTGTCCTAAAAACGATTTTATTTGTGGGAAAACAAAGAAACCAAAAGCCACACAGGCATAAAATAGTGGCCATATTCTTAAAATTCTTCTCAACCAAAAACTCTTTACATCAATTTTGTTGTTTAACCTTTTTTCTACTATTAATAAATAGGTTATTAAAAAACCACTCAACACAAAAAAGAAATTTACACCAATATTTCCATTTACAAAAAATTCTTTCTTTAAAAAATGGAGTAACCAATGACCTTTAACATCTTTCAAATCCGTGTGAAAACTATGAAAAAAGAAAACAGATAGGAAACACAAAAAACGTAAAGTGTCCAAATTTTCAAAGAATATTTTTTTCTTCATAGTAGTGTAGTTCAGTTTTATTTGGCAAATGTAGTAATCTTATGAAAATTAATCAGTTTACACAATTAAGTAAGATTCAAATTCTTGTTTAACTAAATTGTGCAAATACAATTTTATACGATGTAGACTAGTGAATTTTAGCTAACATTTTACCACTAAAATAAAGCGCTTTAATTTTACTGCCTTCATTTTGAAAGGTTAAACTAAAAGTAGCTTTGAGCCTGCCTTGTGCAAATTCACGTGAATCGGCAAAGAACTTTCCACCTGATAGAGGATATATTTTTGTATTCCCATTTTTTTTGTAGAAAATCCAAGCGGTTAATAAATTGTCTTTAATACGAATAAAGATTCGGCTGTTTGAAGTAGAGTCATTTTCTGTGTGAGCTTCAATGATGAAATCACCGTATTTTCGAACAAAAATCGTTTTGGCTTCTTTCCAATCGTATGCAGTACACCTTGCTTGTAGATTACGATAATGCCTTGTACTATCAACTAACTTGTAATATGCGGATAATGAATCTGCAATTATTCTCCCGTTTCGATTGTACATTTTTTGAGCGCGAGGAGGACATTCCGTACAAATTATTTGATCAAATTCATTTTCTTCCACATGTGGCGCATATTCCCATTCATTGGCAAATGCGAAATCTCCTTTTAATTCAGTAAACCAAGAAATTTCTATCGCAACACCCGTATCGTATTTTTTATGCTGTTCAACGGCGCCTACTATCAACCCGAAAAGAATCAAAAAAACAGAAAGAATCGATATGCGAAATACTGACATAGAGCGAATGTAAATAGTTTTAGTCGTTAGGCACTTAAAAAAATGTTAACATCATTTTGGATAATTCGTAGATTGGCGTGTCTAGCTTTCTTAATTTTGTAGAAAATTAGTACAAATGGCAAACAAAAGACAACTTAAAAAGAATATTAACACAGCTATTTTTGATGTGATTGATGAGTGCATTTATATTCAGGAAACGCGTCCTGAGAAATTTGATGCAACGGAAGCATTAATCAACGAAGCAATTGACGCTTATAATCAGTTGATGTCAGGAATCAATACAGCGAAAAAGAAAGCAGATTTTCAAGAAGTGATTGCGACTTTTGAGGAAAAAGCAGATGATTTCGTTGATAAATTAAACGGCTTGAACGCTTAATTCAATTCCGCTAAAAAAAACTAAAGCCACTTTCAATTGATTGTGGCTTTTTTATTTTCTAAAAATGGGATGTTAACCTAATTCTTTTTTCAGGACTTCTTCGTCTAGTTGTTTGTCCCAACGCGCCACGACAATTGTTGCCACTGCGTTACCAATGAAATTCGTTAATGCACGACACTCTGACATAAACTTGTCAACGCCAAGAATTAATGCGATTCCTTGCACAGGGAAACCTTTCACAACGGCTAATGTTGCTGCTAAAGTGATGAATCCTGCGCCCGTCACACCCGCCGAACCTTTTGAACTCAACATGGCGATCAATAAAATGAGAATTTGTTCATTCAATGATAATGGGAAATTACATGCTTGCGCAATAAACAAAGCTGCTAAGGTCATGTAGATGTTAGTACCGTCCAAATTAAACGAATAACCTGTCGGGACAACTAAACCTACGACTTGTTTGGAGCACCCTAATTTCTCTAATTTCTGCATTAAATTGGGCAAAGCAGATTCAGATGAACTGGTTGCTAACACCAAAATCAATTCTTCTTTTATGTAGCGCAGTAATTTGAAAATATTGAATTTATTGTAGGCAGCAACAAGCCCAAGAATCACGACAATAAAGAAAATAGCTGTTAGATAAAAAGTGCCCACTAAACCAGCTAAATTCCACAAAACACCCAATCCATATTTTCCGACCGTAAAGGCCATAGCACCAAACGCACCAACTGGAGCTAGCTTCATGATGATTTCAACAATCTTGAAAATTGGATGTGATAAAGCATGCAGAAAATCAATGACAGGTTTGCTTTTTTCTTGTGTCATCGATAAACCGATCCCGAAAATAATGGCAACGAACAACACTTGTAAGATGCGATCACCCGTTAAGGAACTCAATAAAGACGTGGGAATAATTTCTAAAATGAAATTGGTAAACGTATGTTCTTTGGTGGCATCGATGTAGTCTTGAATGGATTTAGGATCAATGGACGTTGGATCAATGTTCATTCCATGACCAGGTTGAATCAAGTTCGCTGTAATCATTCCGATGACCAATGCCAAAGTTGAAAAAGTGATGAAATAGAGCATTGCTTTGCCCGTGATTCTCCCAACAGCACCGAGGTTGTTCATAGAAGCTAATCCCGTGCTGACGGTGATGAAAATTACCGGAGCAATAATCATTTTTACTAAAGCAATAAAACCATCACCTAATAGTTTAAGACCTTGTGATTGCTCTGGCCAGTTATGACCTAAAACAACACCGATGATAATGGCAATGATAACTTGCACATATAAAAGGCGATACCAAGGTTTTTTTTGGTTTGAATTTTCTGAAACTTTTACGTCCGATATATCCATATACAAATGATTGTTGTTTACAAAGAAACAAATCTTTCCGAAAAGCTTCGAAAATTGTTTTTTTAGATTTTACTTCATATAAAATTAAAGGAATAATGCTTATATTCGGAATCCAAACTCAAAAATTATGATGCACGCGAATCGTTTATTTGATATTCCATATCATCAATTGAAGAATTTTCCGAATGAAACCATGTTTGTTACGAAAACAAATGGCAATTGGATTGGACTTTCTACACAAGATTTTCTAACAAGGGCAATGCGAATTTCAAGAGGATTGATTGCTTATGGTATTCAACCAGGTGATAAAGTTGCGGTTGCGAGTAGTAATCGAGTAGAGTGGAATATTTTTGATATTGCTGTTCAACAAGTGGGTGCAGTTTATGTTCCTTTGTATCCGAACATTTCAGAAGGTGATTATAAATTCATTTTGAATGATTCAACAGCGAAAATTATTGTTGTTGGAAATGAAGAGCTAGGTCAGAAAATAAAAAATGTTCATCCTGAAGTTCCTACTTTGGAACATTTAATGACTTTCGACTCATTGGCAGGTTATACAAATTGGTCTGTTTTAGAAGAAGCAGGTGAAAAAGTGACCGAAGATGAGGTGAAAAATAGAATGGCAGATGTTAAATATGAAGATTTAGCTACTATTATTTATACTTCTGGGACAACAGGAAATCCGAAAGGTGTAATGTTATCGCACAAAAACATACTTTCTAATGTGGAAGGGAGTTTGCCACGAATACCAGCTCATAGCTTCTCCACTGTTTTGAGTTTTTTACCAGTATGTCACGTGTATGAACGCATGTTGCATTATTTGTATATGTACATCGGTTGTTCGATTTATTTTGCGGAATCAATGGATACGATTGGTGACAATATTCGTGAAGTAAAACCAGAAGTATTTACAGCTGTTCCTCGATTAATTGAAAAGGTTTTCGACCGAATCATGGCAAAAGGTGATGAACAAACGGGAATCAAGCGAAAACTGTTTTTCTGGGCAGTTGAATTGGCGGAACAATATGATGTTGTAGGTCGTTCAGCGATTTACAATTTAAAATTAAAAATTGCTCGCAAATTAATTTTCTCTAAGTGGCAAGAAGCTTTAGGTGGAAATGTAAAAGCTATCGCTTCGGGAAGTGCCGCTTTACAACCACGTTTAGCACGTATTTTTCTAGCGGCAGATATTCCGATACTTGAGGGATATGGTTTGACGGAGACTTCACCGGTTGTTTCTGTTAACTCTTTTGATGAAGGTATTCGAATTGGAACGGTAGGAACATTATTGTCTAATGTGGAAGTAAAGATTGCTGAAGATGGCGAAATTCTTGTTAAGGCGCCAAGTGTAATGATGGGATACTATAAAAATCCAACAGCTACTGCTGAGGTGATTGATGAAGAAGGTTGGTTCCATACAGGAGATATAGGAATTTTCCAAGAAGAAAAATTCTTGAAAATCACAGACCGCAAGAAAGAAATCTTCAAAACATCTGGAGGTAAATACATCGCGCCACAAGCAATGGAAAACAAGTTCAAAGAATCCCGTTTTATTGAGCAGTTGATAGTTATTGGTGAAAATGAGAAATTTCCTGCAGCGTTCATTGTTCCTTCTTTTGCCTTTTTGAAAGAGTGGGGGACACGTCACAACGTTGATTTGGCTGCATTGACAAATGAAGAAATAGCTAAACACCCTAAAGTAATAGAACGAATCACACAAGAAGTGAATGAATACAATAAGTTGTTTGGTAATTGGGAGAAAATCAAAAAGTTTGAATTGCTTCCAAAAGAGTTTTCGATTGAAGGTGATGAATTAACGCCAACGTTGAAATTGAAGCGTAAGAAAATACTTCAGAAATATGCTTCTGAATACAAAAAAATCTACTCAGAATAGATAATTAGAAATCCGACTTATACAGTCGGATTTTTTTTGCTACAATATTTCGATTGCTTTTTCCAAGGCAATACCACGCGAACCTTTTAGCAAGATGAGTTTGTCTTGTATTTTGTTCGTTTTTAAATAGTCAATTAGAATGTTTGTATTGTCAAAACCTGTTTGATGAATAGACTTGAAAATGGGGCCAACAGTTAATACATCAAGTTTTAATGCTTCGATTAGTTGTAATATTTTCGCGTGTTCTTCAATGCTTTCGGTTCCTAATTCAAGCATATCACCGATAATTAATAATTTATCGGGATTTTGAATTTTAGCAAAACTTTCAATTGCACTTTTCATGCTAGAAGGGTTTGCATTGTAACAGTCAACAATCAATGTGTTTTTTGCTGTTTTAGTGACTTGTGAGCGATTATTGGTTGGAGTATATTGTGACAGAGCATGATTAATGTCTTCCTCTTTTACACCAAAGAAATCTCCAATGGCTGTCGCAGCTAGAAAATTATAAAAGTTATACTGTCCAACAAGATGAGTGCTTAATTCGGGTGATGAATAATTCTCTTTCTTCCAAGAAAAATGTACAAAAGGATCCAATTTACCAAGTTGGCCTTGAATCGTAGCAGAATCATTCGTTCCGTATGTAATAGTCTTAATGTTGTATTTATGAATTTGATTGGACAAGAGTGTATCATCTGAATTGTAAAAAACGATTCCATCTGCCAATGAAATATGATCGTATAGCTCAGATTTTGTTGCTATAACACCTTCTAAACTTTTGAAGCCTTCTAAATGTGCTTTTCCGACATTTGTTATGATTCCAAAATTGGGTTCAGCTATTTCAACGAGTTCTTTAATGTCACCAGGTTTGTTGGCTCCCATTTCGATTACTGCTATTTCATGCTCTTTTGTCAATCGTAAAAGCGTCAAGGGAACACCAATGTGATTATTTAAGTTTCCTTCAGTAAATAGAACTTTGTATTTCTTCGCTAGTACTGTACTGATTAACTCTTTTGAAGTTGTCTTTCCGTTGCTACCCGTAATACCGATTACAGGAATTGTGAATTTTTTCCGATGGTAATTTGCTAATTGTTGCAAGTAAATTAAAGTGTCAGGAACATAGAAAATGTTGCTATTATTTACTTTTTCCTCCATTGAAACAATGGCATATTTTGCTCCGCTTGCTAATGCTTGTTCTGCAAAATTACTTCCATCGAAATTAGCGCCTTTTATTCCAATAAATAAACAGTTCGTAGTCACTCTTCTGTTGTCAATGCAAACGTTTGTGCATTCAGAAAACAATTCAAATAATTTCATGTCCATGTGGCAAATATCAAAAAAAAAGTCCGACTTAAAGCCGGACTTTCTAATTCTTATTTTACAACTTAATGTTTAGAATTTCTTTTTTTCATGTTTGGTCTTGAGCTACCAATTCTATCCATAGCACAACGGAAACCAATCATTGCAGAAGCTTTGTCTTCGTCTAGGAATCTTCTGTTTCCTGGAGACAACCAATAAGCTCTATCTGCCCAAGAACCTCCTTTGTAAACTCTGGACTTATCAGAAATCAATGTTGTTGGCCAACCACTTGAACCGCTGTTCAATGTACTTCCTGTTAAATCTTCGTTTTCATGTTCGTTTTGGTACATAACCATTTTAGGATTACGACGACCCGCGTTGATTTCAGTTTTGCGGTTTGGATTGTTGTAGAAAATAGAAGATTCTAAGTCACCATCCAATGCATCGCGGTAGTCATCTTGTCTGTAGTTCAAACGTCCAGCATTTTCTTCTACAGTAACATTTCTCCAACGTTGTTTACCTTTTGTTTCAGTAACAAATTCAGTCAAACCATTTCTAAGTGTTCCAACCCATGTTGTAATTGTTGGATCCATGAAATAAGATTTAAACTTGTATTCTAAGTAATCTTTACTGAACAAAGAAACTGCACTTCCTCCACCGTCAATAGAAACACCGATATAAGATGGGTCATATTGAAGGTTGAAAGCAGGTCGAATGATATTTACTTTCAAGTCAACATCTTGTCCACCATCTTTGAATACATCAGGTAAAGCCATATTAAACAATACTCTTTCTATGTAAGCAGAAGCTGCAATTGTTCTTCCTTGGTTGTAAAGCGCAATGGAAGTGTCTAACAATATGTTTAGAGTATCTAAGAATTCGAATTGTAATCTTTCTTGATCTGTAAATTGATTTTTGTTCGAAACGTAGTAGTTACTAGGTTGGTTGAACTGATATTTACGTGGATCTTGACGAGAGTAAATTCTTGAATTCATAGGGCTGTTATTTACCAATGAATCATTTACTGATGAATTTGCAGGTGCAGTGTTTTTATAATTTGACTGGAAAGATTCTGATTTACCTTGTCCATAAGCACTGTTTGCGTAAGCTAAGTACTTCACACGAGCAAACTCATTTACAAACTCTTTCATACCATGAACATCATATACATTTTCGTTCGCTTTTACTGGTTTGTCATATAGACCATCTGGAACCAATAATTGTGTTTTGTATACATTACCACGGAAAGGCATGAATTCTTCAAACACTTCAGATGACATTGGACGATAAACATCCATTACCCATTCTGAAACATTTCCTGCCATGTGGTACAAACCGTAATCATTTGGCCAAAAATCATCCACGCGAACTGTGATATCACCACCATCATTCAAGTTACCAGCAACACCCATCATGTCACCTTTTCCTCTAACGAAATTCGCTTGAATCGCTCCAGCAAATTGTTGCTCTTCTTGACGAACATAATGACCATCCCAAGGATAAATTCTTCTGTCGTTGATGTTTTCTGAATTAGGGTCTAAGTTTCCAATTAAACCTAAAGCTGCGAATTCCCATTCTGCTTCAGTAGGTAGACGATAATTAGGTAACAACATACCATCTTCCAATTTCACTGGACGTGAACCCAATCTTCCTTTGTCGATGTCAGCATAAACTGGATCGTAGTTTTCTAATTGATATGGATCACGAGGAATTGTTCTACCTGTTTTCTTATCTAGAGGAACTTTTTTCGTGCCATTATCTAAAGTGTAACCACCTTTTGCAGTACCGTATTCATCTACTGTTCCAGTTTCAACATTGTACATTCCATTCAAGTAATTTTCTGTACTGAACATGTTTTGTGGCGTTGAAACCATTTTCGCGTAATCTTTTTGTGGAGCATTAGCTGCACCAACATCACCCATCTCACTTCCACCTTTATAGGTGTTCAAGTGGTTAGTGTTGTCAGCAAAGTGCCATTTGATAACACCTTCACGAACCAATATTGCTTCATTAACACGGTCTGTTCTCCATTTACAAAAGTCACTTGCTTGAATCCAAGAAACACCAACAACTGGATAATCTCTGTAAGATGGATGACGCAAGTAATATTGAACATATTTTTCACGATAACCAAGAGCTGTTCTCCAAGCTAATGTGTCTGGCAAACATTTTTTGTAAACGTGTGGGTATGTTTTGTAATACACACGTTTCATCCAATACATGTACTCTAACCAGTGAAAGTTTGTAACCTCAGTACGATCCATGTAGAACGATGCTACTGTAACTCGAGCTGCTCTCGCATTCCAGTCGTACATAACATCTTGTTCCGTACGTCCCATAGTGAATGTACCACCCTCGACCATTACCAAGCCAGGCCCAGTTTCTTGTTCACGTGCGTCGAATTGCTCGAAACCACCATTTTCATAGTTATTGTATTCCCAACCAGTTGAAGATGAAGTAGGTTTTGAACATGATGAAATTAGTGCTATACCTGCTAGCGTAATTCCGATCCATTTGAACTTTGTTATTTTCATGGTTTTATGCTTGTTTGAAAATAAATTCTAAACTTTTAATTCGTTACATTTTTTAGAAAGAAGGACAAGAAATTTTTCTAAAATTCTTAGCTTTCTTCTTACATTTTAGGTTAAGACCCATCGAAACTTCATGAGCCCCCCCTGACACTCCATTTCCTAATTTAGAAACAGTTAAATCGTAACTATAACCTAATTTGAATTTGTCAGTTGTGATTCCAAAGCAAAGTATGAAAGCATCTTTATTTCGATACCAGGCACCAACTGTGAAATTTCCATATTTAATATATGTACCAATGTTGATTTCTTGAAATCCGTTTTGATATTGGTAAATAATGTTCGGCATGATGCTCGTTGTACTTGCATATCTACCTTTGTTACCAATTGGAATCTCAGCACCAATGTGACCTGTAAAGCGCATAGGTAAACGAGAAGTCCCCAATATCATCGATTCATCAGGACGATTTAAGTGGTAGACAGCACCACCGAAATAGAAATGCTTACTAAACCCAATAAATCCAGCTGAAGCATCGAAGAAACCTCTTCTACCATTGCCTCTTGGAACATCTCCTGTTTGGTAAATAAACCCTCTTCTTGGATCAATCATATCTCCGAAGGTCAATTTATCCCAATCAAGAAATTTTTGGTAATAGGCTGCTCGAGCTCCAAACATCAAGGAAAATTTACGCGTAACTTTGAGGTTGTACGAATAAATAAGTCCAAGCATAGATGTTTGTATCGTACCTTGACCTTGCATGTCATGTGTCGCGATAACACCGATTCCACCTGAAATACTTTTAGCGTACGTATCAAACGCAGCACTATATGTATTATAATTTCCTGTCAATTGAGGCCATTCATTTCTATAATTCAATGCTACTCGTGGACAACCTGTTGATCCCGCCATTGCAGGGTTAAGGTACACTGGATTCGCGTAGAATTGAGTGAATGTTGGGTCTTGCGACCAGGAAATATTGCCGAACATCGCAAACAATATCGTTGCGAGTAAGCTAATTTTTGAGCCGTATGTTTTCACAAACTTTGGTTTAAGCACAAACAATCTTAACGTATTTTGGTTTTAAAGGTTACAAATATCTAATATTTATTTGAAATATTTTCAAGATTCTATCGTTTTTTCTTTGTTACTTCGAAAAATCAAACAAATCAATGTCGAAAAATATTTTTTTAAGTCTGTTTATTGTAATCACAGGTTTTTTCTATGCTCAAGAAAAAACATACAAGTTAGAGTGGGAGAAAGTCTTTGTTGCTTCAGGCGAATCTAAATACGAAATCTCGCAAATTAAAGATTGTGGACTAGATAATGGACTTCCTTTTCTATTCATCAGTGAAGAAATCAAAAAAGCTAATTATATAGTAGAAATAAAAAACGAAGTATTCATAGAAATGTCTGTGAATGAAATAAAGCATCTCAAATCACTAGGTTATCAGCCTTCGAATCAAATTCAATGGGATAAAAAAGTCACAATGGAAGCCTTTAAACCATTAATGAATATTTATGCAATACCGATTGTTGTGCAAAATGGCGTTTGGAAAAAGTTGACTTCATTTACTGCTCAGTTAATTACCGTACCTTCAGTACCTAAAGAGAAAGATTTTGTAGCCAATTCAGTGCTTCAAGATGGTTCCGGAGATTGGTATAAAATCTCTATTCAAAAAGATGGGATCTACAAAATTGATAAGTCTTTTTTAAGTGATTTAGGTGTTAATGTGGCTCAAATTAATCCACAACATATTAATATATATGGAAATGGAAGTGGGATTTTGCCTGAACTTAATTCCTTACCTCGAATTGATGATTTAGCTAAAAATGCAATTATTGTTTCGGGTGAAGCGGATGGAGTTTTTAACGATAATGATTATATCCTTTTTTATGGAGGCGGACCTCACAGATGGGATGCAAATGGTTTAAATGATTTTGATCAGAAACGAAATGTTTATTCCGACTATTCGTATTACTTTATAAACATTAATCCGAATAATACACCTGCAAGAGTTCAGGATGCCGCCTTAATTACTCAACCTTCGGATACATTAATTGATAGTTATCATTTCCGGGATATTTATGAAAATGATCTCGTTAGCTTGGTGAATGGTGGACAACGTTGGTATGGCGAATTGTTTGATGTTGAATTGGAGCGTACTTTTAGTTTTTCAGTACCAAACATTGATACAGCGGCGGTTAATTTTAAAACAGCTATTGCTTCTAACGCAGCAGGTGCCAATGGTACAAGTCAAAATTATTATGCCAATGGGGTTTTGTTGAGTTCATCCGCTTTGCCAAGTTCTGGTGGAGTTGATTATTCTCGTTCTACAAAAGCTTTTTCATGGTCAAATCCAACTTCTTCGATTGCATTTAAAGTAGCGATTACACGAAATAGCCCGAGCGTGCTTACGTATTTGGATCGAATCGTTTTAAACACAAAGCGAAAATTAGTTTTTTACAGTACCCAATTTGGATTTCGTTCTTTGATGCCAACACGAACAAACAACTATGCTCAATATTCGCTTTCATCTTTTCCCGCTAACGGATTTGTATGGGATATCTCAGATAGAAATAATCCCAAAAAAGTAAGTGGGAATCTTAGTTCTGGTGTTTATTCCTTTGTCGATGCCTATGCGTACAAAGAATTTTACGCTTCGAATGGCACCTCTTTTTTTACGCCTGAAAAAGTTGGGAAAGTTGTGAATCAAAATTTACATGGGCTTCCACAAGCCGATTATTTGATTGTTTCACACCCTGATTTTTTAAGTCAAGCTAATCGTTTAGCTGATTTACACCGAGAAGAAGGGTTGACCGTGAATGTTGTAACGACAGAACAAGTTTTTAATGAATTCAGTTCAGGTGCCACGGATGCTTGTGCGATTCGAATGTATGCCAAAATGTTTTACGATAGAGCAGCAACAAATACTTCTTTACGTCCAAAATACTTACTGCTTTTCGGCGATGGAACGTATGACCCCAAAAATCGTGTTGCAAACAATAACAACTTTGTGGTGACTTATCAGGTCGATAACAGTGAAAATCATATTTCAGCGTTAGTAACAGATGATTTTTATGGAATGTTAGATGACAACGAAGCGATTTCGTCTACGGATATGTTGGATATTGGAATCGTGAGAATTTTGGCAAGTGACATTACACAGGCCACACAACAAGTGAATAAAATTGAACATTACATGAAAAATGGTTCAAGTTTATTCGCAACGCAAGGTTCGTCATGTTGTTTGGGAGCAAACAATGCGCATACTTTTGGTGATTGGCGTCAAAAATTCGTGCAAATTGCAGACGATGAAGAAAATGGTTATTTTATATACACCGATACAGAACCACAATATAAATGGGTGAAATCAAATCACCGCGAAATGAACTGTGATAAATTGTATATGGATGCTTTTCCGCAAGTTGCAACTGCAGGTGGGGAGCGTTATCCGGATGTATATGATGCGATTACGGATCGTGTTCAAAGAGGCTCTTTGTTAGTGAATTATGTGGGTCATGGTGGTGAAGTTGGTTTAGCAGAAGAGCGAGTGGTTACTATTCCTCAAATTCAGTCTTGGTCAAACATCAATGCTTTGAATTTATTTGTTTCGGCTACATGCGAATTCACAAAATACGATGATCCTTCACGAGTTTCTGCGGGTGAATGGGCTGCTTTGAATCCAACGGGCGGAGCTATCGCTTTAATGACAACGACGCGTTCTGTTTATTTCGGAGTAAATTCGAATACAGGAACTGCGTTTTATAAGAATGTGTTTGAACGTGACGCGAATGGAAAATCGTTGACTTTTGGTGAAATTGTTCGAAGAACGAAAAATCAAGCGGGTAATAGTGACAATAAACGAAGTTTCACATTAATTGGAGATCCTGCTTTGCATATTGCTTTGCCTCAATATAAAGTGGTTACGGATAGTATTAATGGTTTGGTTCCAACGGTGCAGGTTGATACGATGCAAGCGTTAAGTCACGTTAGAATTGCTGGGCATTTGGAGGATTTTTCGGGCAATCCAATGAATACATTTAACGGAACAGTCATACCTTCGATTTTTGATAAAATTAAAGTACAAAGCACATTGGGACAAGATCCAAATTCACCAGTTATTAATTACGAGCTTCAGAAAAGCATTGTTTATCGTGGAAAAGCATCGGTAGTAAATGGGAGATTTGCCTTTGATTTTGTAGTGCCAAAAGACATTGCACTTTCAATTGGAAATGGAAAAATCAGTTATTATGCCTTTAACGATCATGTAGATGCTGGAGGTTATGATACATTGTTTTACATTGGTGGAATTGATCCAAATGGTATAGCAGATAATGAAGGGCCAACCGTTGAGATGTACATGAACGATGAGAAATTTGTAAACGGAAGTGTGACTGACGAATCACCTGTTTTGCTTATAAAAGCTTATGATGAGAACGGAATTAATACGGTAGGTAATGGTATAGGTCATGATATTTTAGGGGTACTTGATGGAGATGTTGCTCACCCGATTTCATTGAACGATTATTATTCCTCCAATTTAGATGACTACAAACGCGGTGAAATTCGCTATCAGTTGACAGGTTTGACGAAAGGAAAACACTCGATGGAGATTAAAATTTGGGATGTGAATAATAATTCTTCTTCAGCAAAAGTTGATTTTGAGGTGGTTAGTAAAACCGCACCTGAATTAGATCATGTATATAATTACCCGAATCCATTTACAACGCACACTTCTTTTATGTTTGAACACAATCAATCTTGCAATAACTTGGATGTACAAATACAGGTATACACTATTTCAGGAAAATTAGTTAAATCCATTCAACAACAAATACCTACTCAAGGATTCCGATCTGAAGGTATTTCATGGGATGGAAAGGATGAATTTGGTGACCAATTAGCAAAAGGAGTTTATGTTTACCGTTTAAAAGTGAAGAACACAGACGGTCAGACAGCAGAAAAAACAGAAAAATTAGTCATTTTACGGTAAGCTACACAATAAAAGCGCGGTATTTACGTATATTTACAACCCGTTTTCAAACTTTTTGAATGAAAAAATTAATTATAATCGTTTCTGTATTAGGGTTTTCCTTTGCAGCTTTCTCTCAACCAGTTGGTTCAAATGAATTGAGTGGGCAGTTAGGTAGTAATGTCATCACAACTGCTTTGCCATTTATGTCAATCACTCCTGATTCAAGAGCAGGTGGAATGGGGGATTGTGGAACTGCTTTAAGCCCAAGTTCTTCTTCTATTTATTGGAATACTTCAGGTTTAAGTTTTGCAAAACAGAAATCAGAAATTAGTTTGTCTTACATTCCTTGGTTACGTCAATTGACCAATGATATTAGCTTGTCGTATCTTTCGGGTTATGTGAAATTGAACAAGCAACACACAGTTGGTGGAGCTTTACGTTATTTTAGCTTGGGCGAAATCACTTTTACAGATGCTGCTGGAAACGTAATCAGAAATGACAAACCAAGTGAATTTGAATTGACAGGTGCGTACGCATTTAAGTTGTCAGATAAGTTAAGCATCGGTATGAATGGGAAATTTGCTTACTCTAATTTAACAGGTGGTTTAACAGTTGGTGGAGTAAATACCAAGCCAGGTGTTGTTGGTGCAGCGGATTTATCTTTTTCGTATTTAAATGACAAAGCGAAAATCGGGAAATTAGATGGTACATACATGTTTGCAGTAACGCTCAATAACATTGGGAATAAAATTGCGTATTCAGAATTATCAAAAAGAGATTTTATTCCAATGAATATTAAAATTGGAAACTCGTATAAAGCTGAATTTGATAAATACAATCATGTAACGTTTGCATTAGACTTACAAAAATTATTGGTACCAACTCCAGGGTTGACTAAATTTTCAAATGGATATTCCGATTTACCTGCAGATGCGTATGTTGGAAAGTCAACAGATGTGGGTGTGATTGTGGGAATGCTTCAATCCTTTTATGATGCTCCTGGTGCAATTGAAAGAGATGCAGATGGTAATTTAGTTCAAAATACAGATGGTTCTTACAAAATAAAAGGTGGTTCCAAATTTAAAGAAGAATTGACTGAGATTAATATCGCCGGTGGGATTGAATGGTGGTATAATGAAGTTTTTGCTGTTAGAACAGGTGTTTTTTACGAAAGCAAAAACAAAGGAAATCGTCAATACATGAACATTGGCGCAAGTTTGAAGTACAACATGTTTGCTTTTGATTTCTCTTATTTGGCTTCATTAAACGGTAAACAAAGTCCACTTGCTAACACACTACGTTTTACTTTGCGTTTGTATTTGGGTGGTGGTTCATCAAAAAGTTCTGAAGCGCCAACAACAGGACAATAATGAAAATCCGCATTGGTTTTGGGGTAGATGTGCATCGTCTTGAAGAAAATAGAGAGCTTTATGTTGGAGGAAAAAAAATCGAATCTGACTTAGGTGCTGTAGGTCATTCAGATGCAGATGTATTGATTCACGCAATTTGTGATGCGCTTTTAGGTGCAGCTAACTTAAGAGATATCGGGTTTCATTTTTCAGATACAGATCCAAAATATAAAGGAATTGATTCCAAAATTTTGTTGCGAAATGTAATGCTTTTACTGAAAGAAAAAGGTTACTCAGTTGGTAATTGTGATGCAACGGTTATTCTCGAAAAACCCAAACTGAATCCACACATTCCTGAAATGCAGGAAATCTTAGCAGAAATTATGGAGATTGAAACAGATGATGTTTCGATTAAAGCAACAACCCATGAAAAGGTAGATTCTTTTGGAGAACGCAAAGCTATTAAAGCATATGCCGTTTGCTTACTGGAGAAAAAGTAACGATAATCTGTTGCTCTAATTTTTCAATTTTTTATTTTCTCCATTCACTTTTAGTTTAATTTTCAATTCTACATTTTCAATTTTAAATTAATATTCTGTTCAGTTCTTATATTTGCAACATG
>CAZHPL010000033.1:0-17974 GCA_964534495.1 uncultured Lishizhenia sp. | reverse complement strand
GGAAACGGGTTTATATTGGAGCAATAATTACTGGCTTTCTTCGGGTTATTCACCACAAGCGGAACCCTATCGATCTAAAATAGTAGGCCTCTCATTGAAGTTATTTGCCACTTGGCGTTTTGGCGGAAAAAAAGCAACGAAGTAGATTAATTGTTTTCTTGGTAGAATATTAGATGCAATATCTACCTTTTTCCCATGAAAGACCTAACTATTCGCGACGCACAACAAATCGTTGATGATTGGATTAAAAATGTAGGAGTACGTTATTTCAACGAACTAACAAATACGGCCATGCTAATGGAAGAAGTGGGTGAAGTTGCACGCATCATGGCGCGCCGTTATGGTGAACAAAGCGAAAAGGAAAGCGACAAAAACAAAGATTTAGGTGATGAAATGGCAGATGTGTTGTTTGTCTTAATTTGTTTAGCAAACCAAACAGGAATTGACCTCGAAGAAGCATTACAGAAAAACCTAGACAAGAAGACAAATCGTGACAAAGACCGTCATAAAAACAACCCGAAGTTGAATCATTGAAATTGATAATACTTTGGACAAGCGGTTAAATTCAATTATTTTTGTAGAAACAAATCTTAATCAATGGCAACAATTACGCTTCATATTAATGAGAAAACTAAAAAAGGCAAGGTGTTTTTAGATTTTTTGAAGCAATATGTTCAAGACAACAAAACGGTTGAAATTATTCAAAAGCCTAATAAAGAAACCCTAAAGGCAATTGAAGAAGTGAATGCAGGAAAGGTCTTACGTGCAAGTAATGCTACGGAGCTGATTAAAATGTTGAATGATTAATGTATTCAGTTGTAGCATCCAATAAATTTCAAAAAGACTATAAGTTATGCAAAAAACGCGGCTTAAATTTGAAATTAATTGACGATTTGATTTTACATCTTGAAAAGCATGGGGCAGTTCCCCTCAAATACAAACCCCACATTCTTTCTGGAGATTACGATGGAATATGGGAATGCCACATTAAGCCTGATTGGCTTTTATTTTGGAAACAAGATGAGGAGATTAAATTAATATCACTAACAAGAACAGGTACACATTCGGATCTATTTTAATGAAAAACACAATTCTAAAAACACTCAAATCAGGATCGTCGGTACTGACGGATTTTCCCACAGACGAATTATTGGATTCAATTAGTGAATATTTGATTCATTTTGTACCCCAAGCAGCAGAAGGTTCACCTCGTGCCATTGTGCTTTGTAAAAACGATGAACAAGCCAAACTTTTCCACGAAAAAATAACCAAAGAAACAAAAGCAATCGACCTGACAGTTGATTTGATTTTTGAAAAAGGAAACAAATTAAAACAACGTAACGATCTTTTCGATGGCACCGAAATCATTGTGGGCACGACAAGAAGAGTGTGTGAATTGTATTTTCAAAATGGCTTCAATATCGCCAAACTGAAATTCTTTGTGGTTATTGATGCGGATGAACAAATGCGCTTGGGCTTAAAAGGCTTTTTGTGTCGAATAGGAGAAAGCTTGCCGAAAGTGAGACAATTGATTATTGCCACACAAACGGACGAAGAGCGATTGGCTTCGTACATAGAGGATTTCGTAGATAATCTTGTTCTTATTGAAAGCGAAGAAGAAGCATGATTTTTTCTTTTAAACACCGACTTTTAGTGCATTTTGGTACTAGATAGTTTGTGCTTTTCATTTTTCTTAATTTAGGATGAAACTAAATTCCGCTAGTTCAGTAGATATTATTGGCATTTTCTTACTCACTTTCAAAGTAAACAAGTAAATTTGTCGCTTAATTTTTGGGTAATTTTAGGGTTTTTTAACGAATAAAACACCTAATTAACTATAAATGAATAATTTAGCGCTATGGCAGCAACATCGACCAGTGTAGATTATCTACCGTTACTCTTACAAGTAGTAGTAGCAGGTGGCTTTGTGGCATTCACTCTTTTTGTGACACACATCCTAACACCTCGTATTAAAACCAAGAACAAAGAAGAAGATTTTGAGTGTGGAATCGAATCAGAAGGAAACGCACGTTTTCCCGTTTCTGTAAGGTATTTCATGACCGCCATCTTGTTCGTTTTATTTGATGTGGAAGTTATTTTCTTTTACCCGTATGCAGTTAATTTCAAAAGTCTTGAACTTGAAGGACTTTTAGCTGTTATTCTTTTTGTAGTTTTCTTCCTACTGGGATTCTTCTACGTACTTAAAAAAGGAGCATTAGAATGGGAAAAATAGAAGATTTAGAAGTAATCAACGGAGAGGGTTATCAATTAACTTCTCTTGATAAGGCAATTGCGTTGGCACGTGCTAACTCGGTTTGGCCACTTCCGTTTGCAACGTCTTGCTGTGGAATCGAATTCATGGCGACGATGGGAAGTATGTACGACCTTTCGCGTTTCGGTATGGAACGTATGTCGTTTACGCCTCGTCAAGCAGATTTGCTGATTGTTGCGGGAACCATTTCAAAAAAATTAGGACCAATTTTGAAGCAAGTCTACGAACAAATGGCAGAGCCTAAATGGGTTTTGTCAGTTGGTGCTTGCGCTTCATCAGGTGGTATTTTTGACACATACAGCGTTTTACAAGGAATCGACAAAATCATTCCAGTTGACGTTTACGTTCCGGGTTGCCCTCCAAGACCTGAACAAATCATTGACGGTGTAATGAACATTCACAAATTGGTGAAATTGGAATCTACTCGCCGTCGTTATAGCGATGAATACAAGCATCTTTTACACAATTATCAAATCGAAGTGAACGATGACAAAGCTGAGTAACGAAGAAGTGTTGGCACGCATCAACGAAGTGTACGCTTCAGATGTGCTTGGACACGAAGAACCTTATGGTTTATTGACCATCGAAGTAAAAGCTGAGAAAGCTCATGAGATAATTGAATGGTTGAAATCAGATGCGACTTTGAAATGTGCCTTTTTAACCAACCTTGGAGCCGTTCACTATCCAGATGATAAAGGAAGAGAATTTGCAATGGTTTATCATTTGCACAGTTGGACAAAAGGTTACAGACTTCGTTTGAAAACCTACTTGCCAGAAACCAATTTGTCTATTCCAACAATAACTGACATTTACGACAGTGCCAATTGGATGGAACGTGAAACCTATGATTTATTTGGTGTAGAATTTTCAGGCCATCCCAACCTTCGTCGTATCTTGAATATGGACGAAATGGACTATTTCCCAATGCGTAAACAATACCATTTGGAAGATACAACAAGAGAAGATAAAGACGATCGCTTTTTTGGAAGATAATCATGGAAGCTAAAGAAAAATATAAGTCAAATACTATTGAAAACCTTTTGTCAAAGGAAACAATAGATGGGGATATCGCAACCATTAACTTTGGTCCGACCCACCCCGCAACTCACGGAATCTTCCAAAATATTTTGAAAGTAGATGGAGAAAAAATTCTTTCTTCCGAGCAAACGGTTGGTTACATCCACCGTGCTTTCGAAAAATTAGCGGAACGAAGACCCTACAACCAAATCACTCCCATCACGGACCGTTTGAATTATTGTTCTTCTCCGATTAACAATATGGGATGGCACATGACGGTAGAGAAATTAATCCAAGCTGAAATTCCTAAGCGCGTGCAATATATGCGTGTAATCATCATGGAATTGGCTCGTATTGCTGACCACTTAATTTGTAACTCAGTGATTGGTGTGGATTCAGGAGCTTTAACAAGTTTCTTTTATCCATTCTCAGAAAGAGAAAAAATCTATGAGCTTTACGAAGAAGTGTGTGGTGCTCGTTTGACAACTAACATCGGTCGTATTGGTGGATTTGAAAGAGATTTCACACCTGAATTTCACAGAAAATTAAAAGATTTTTTACGTACGTTTCCACCAGCATTTGAGGAATTTAATTCCATGTTGGAGCGTAATCGAATTTTCATGGATAGAACAAAAGGTGCAGGACCAATCTCAGCAGAGAGAGCTTTGCAGTATTCTTTTGTTGGACCGAATTTGCGTGCGACAGGTGTCGATTACGATGTTCGTGTGATGGAACCGTATTCATCTTATGAAGATTTTGATTTCATCATTCCTGTAGGAGTAAATGGTGATACGTACGATCGTTTCATGGTGCGCCAAGAGGAGATTCGTCAAAGTTTACGTATTATCAATCAAGCGTACAAAAATCTTCCAGAGGGAGATTATAAAGCCGATCTTCCAGAATTTTATTTACCACCGAAAGAAGCTGTTTACAATGAAATGGAAGCTTTGATTTACCATTTCAAAATTGTAATGGGCGAGCAAGATATTCCAGCAGGTGAAGTATATCATGCTGTTGAAGGTGGAAATGGTGAATTAGGGTATTATTTGATAAGCGATGGCGGACGCGCTCCGTATCGTTTACAGTTCAGAAGACCTTGTTTTATTTATTACCAGGCCTATCCTGAAATGATCACAGGTATGACCATTAGTGATGCCGTTTTGACATTGAGTAGTTTGAATGTAATCGCAGGTGAATTAGACGCATAATTATGAGTTATCACATTGACTTAAGCAAACGCCACACGGAGAGACAGGAATTTAGTCCTGAAACCTTGGCAAAAGTACGTGAGCTAATGAGCCACGTGCCAGAAGGAAAACATAAAAGCGCGCTAATGCGCACCTTGCATATTGCACAAGAGGAAAGAGGTTGGTTGAGCATCGAAACAATGGACTACGTTGCCGAATTGTTCAATATCGAACCGATTGAAGTGTATGAAGTCGCAACGTTTTACACGATGTTCCATTTGGAGCCTGTTGGAAAATACGTTTTTGAAGTTTGTCACACAGGACCTTGTATGTTGGTTGGAAGTGACCAAATCATTGAGCACATTGGTAACAGACTCAATATTAAAGTGGGAGAAACAACCAGTGATGGTCTTTTCACATTAAAAACGGTTGAATGTATGGGTGCATGTGGATACGGTCCAATGTTACAGTGTCGCCACAAAAACCATGAACATTTGACAAAGGAAAAAGTGGATGAATTAATTGAAGCCTACCGCTCCGGTAAGATATAAAACAGTTGGACATGGCAGGAAGAAAGTTATTAATAGAACATGCTGACGTACCAGGAATAGACACGCTGGAAGTATATAAAAAACACGGCGGTTACAAAGCGGTAGAAAAAGCATTAAAAACCATGAGCCCTGATGAGGTCGTGGAAGAAGTTAAAAAATCAGGTTTACGTGGACGTGGAGGAGCAGGATTCCCAACAGGGATGAAATGGTCTTTCTTGGCAAAACCAGAAGGTGTTCCAAGATATTTGGTGTGTAACGCTGATGAGTCAGAGCCAGGAACATTCAAGGATCGTTACTTGATGGAGAAAATTCCACATTTATTGGTGGAAGGAATGATTTGTTCGAGCTATGCACTCGGAGCAAACATGTCTTTTATCTATATCCGTGGTGAGTTCATGTGGATTTTACACATACTAGAAAAAGCAATTGCTGAAGCATACAACGCAGGCTTACTGGGTAAAAACATTTTGGGTTCAGGTTACGACTTGGATTTACGAGTGATGCCAGGTGGAGGAGCTTACATTTGTGGTGAAGAAACAGCCTTGATTGAATCATTGGAAGGAAAAAGAGGTAATCCACGTATCAAGCCACCGTTTCCAGCGGTTAAAGGTTTGTGGGGTTGTCCAACCGTTGTAAATAACGTTGAAAGTATTTCAGCAGTTGTTCCAATTTTAAATGAAGGCGGTGAGGCGTATGCTCAAATCGGAGAAGGTAGAAGTACAGGTACCAAATTAATTTCAGCAAGTGGAAACTTGGTTCGTCCGGGAGTATATGAAATTGAATTAGGTGTTTCCGTTGAAGAGTTTATTTACGGAGATGACTACTGCCGAGGAATCGCAAATGGCAAGAAATTAAAAGCGTGTATACCAGGGGGTTCATCCGTTCCAATTTTACCTCATTTCTTAGTAACCAAAACCGCTACTGGAGAAGACCGAAGAATGACTTACGAAAGTTTGTCTGACGGTGGTTTTGCTACTGGTTCTATGTTGGGTTCAGGTGGTTTTATTGTATTTGATGAAGACCAATGTATCGTTCGCAATACTTGGAATTTTGCCCGTTTTTATGCTCATGAGTCTTGTGGTCAATGTTCACCTTGTCGCGAAGGTACAGGATGGATGGAGAAAGTTTTGTGGCGTTTAGAGCACGGACAAGGAAACATGCGCGATATCGAATTATTGGCAGAAATCAATAAGAAAATCGAAGGAAACACGATTTGTCCATTAGGTGATGCTGCTGCTTGGCCAGTTGCTGCCGCTATTCGTCATTTCCGCGAAGAGTTTGAATGGCACGTGAATAATAGAGAAGAATCTCAAACAAGAAATTTTGGGTTGATTAGTCAACCAGTTACAGCATAGTAAATACAGACATGGTAAAAGTAACTATAGACGGTATTGAAGTTGAAGTAGAGCCAGGAACAACCATCCTGAATGCTGCTCGACAAATTGGTGGAGATGTCGTTCCGCCAGCAATGTGTTATTACAGCAAATTGCAAGGTTCAGGAGGAAAATGTCGTACTTGCTTGGTAGAAGTAGCAGCAGGTTCAACAGCAGATCCTAGACCAATGCCTAAGTTGGTAGCATCTTGTTCCACAGGCGTAATGGACGGAATGATTGTCAAAAACAAAACCAGCGAAAAGGTTCACGATAACCGTGGAGGAGTTGTTGAGTTTCTTTTGGCTAACCATCCGTTGGATTGTCCGATTTGTGACCAAGCAGGTGAGTGTCATTTGCAAGATTTGGGTTACGAACACGGAAAAAACAAAAGCCGTTACGAAGAAGAACGTAGAACGTTTGACCCAATCGATATTGGCGACAAGATTAAGTTGCACATGAATCGTTGTATTTTGTGTTACCGTTGTGTTTATACAGCTAATCAATTGACAGATAAACGTGTTCATGGAGTAATTAACCGTGGAGGACATGCAGAAATCAGTACGTATATTGAGCAAGCAATTGACAATGATTTTTCAGGAAATGTTATTGATGTTTGTCCAGTTGGGGCGTTGACAGATAAAACGTTCCGATTTAAAAGTCGTGTTTGGTTCCTAAAACCGATGGAGGCTGAATGTTCATGTACAAAATGTTCAGGAAAAGCGGTTCTTTGGATGTTCGGAAATGAAATCTATCGTGTTACTGCTCGCAAAGACAAATATGGTGAAGTAGAAGACATCGATGGCAAAACAGCTTGGATTTGCAACGAGTGTCGTTTCGATAAAAAAGATGCTTCAAAATGGAACATCATTGGTCCACGTGTAATTAATCGTCATTCGGTGATTTCACAAGGGAAATACAAAACGAAAATGTTTAAATAGCAACAATATCGCACGGAATGGACTTAGCTTTTATTTTAGAGAAATTTATCATTGTCCTCGTAGTCTTTTTGATTTCGTTGGGCGCAGCTGCCTACTCAACTTATTTTGAACGTAAGTTAGCTGCTTGGATTCAGGATCGTATTGGTCCAGACAGAGCAGGGCCTTTTGGTTTGCTGCAACCGATTGCCGATGGTGTGAAAATGTTCATGAAAGAAGATTTTACACCTAAAAACGCAGATAAATGGTTGTTTATTATCGGACCTGGAATTTCCATGTTTACGGCTTTGATTACAAGCGCTATTATTCCTTGGGGACCTTCATTGGAATTATTTGGAAGAACAATTGATTTACAAGTTGCTGATTTCAACATCGGAATATTGTTTGTATTTGGTGTCGTTTCAATTGGCGTTTACGGAATCATGATGGGTGGTTGGGCTTCCAACAATAAGTATTCTTTGTTTGGTGCAATTCGCGCTTCCTCTCAAATGATTTCGTATGAATTGGCAATGGGCGTTTCAATTATCACTATTGTAATGATGTCTGGGAGTTTAAGTTTGAACGATATCGTTGAAAAACAACACGGAGGAAATTGGAATTTTTTCTATCAACCATTGTGCTTTTTGGTGTTCTTCATTTGTTCATTAGCAGAAACCAACCGCGCACCTTTCGATTTACCAGAGTGTGAATCAGAGTTAATTGGTGGATATCATACGGAATATACATCGATGAAATTAGGTTTATTCCTTTTCTCTGAATACACAGCGATGTTTGTTTCATCAGCGATTATTTCAGCTTTGTTCTTTGGAGGATACAACTTCCCAGGAATGGACTATTTCTCTGGAAATATTTTGGCAGTATTAGGTGTACTTGCCTTCTTTACTAAGATTTTCATTTTCATCTGCATCTTTATGTGGATTCGTTGGACCATACCGAGATTCCGTTTTGACCAATTAATGCACTTAGGTTGGAAAACATTAATTCCAGTTGCAATTATTAATATGCTGATTACAGGGGTCGTGATGGCATTCAATTATGGATGGTTCTCAAAATAACTAATGACACATGGAAAGTTTAAGCAATAGAAAAAAAGTTGTTTCAGACAAGCCAATGACGTGGGTGGAAAAAATCTATCTTCCTGCGATTTTCGGAGGCATGTGGGTTACGTTGAAACATATTTTCAAGAAGAAAAAAACGATTAAATATCCCGAAGAAACGCGCGTATTTGCTCCTGTTTATAGAGGGATGCACGTTTTGAAAAGAGACGAACAAGGTAGAGAAAATTGTACAGCATGTGGTTTATGTGCTGTTGCTTGTCCTGCTGAAGCAATCACAATGACATCAGAAGAACGTAAAAAAGGTGAAGAGCACTTGTACCGTGAAGAAAAATACGCTACAAAGTATGAAATCAATATGTTACGCTGTATTTTCTGTGGATTGTGTGAAGAAGCTTGTCCAAAAGAAGCTATTTTCTTAACCGATCGTATCGTACCAACGGAGTTCGAAAGAGAAGATTTTATCTACGGAAAAGATGTTTTGGTGGAATCATTGGAACACCGAATTGACATAACAAAAAGACAACACACCGGTAAAAGAGGAAACAAATGACAGCATACATCCTTTCACTCGTCCTTGGGGGTTTAACTATCGGCTCTGCTTTGATGGTAATCCTTAGCAAGCACCCCGTAAGAAGCGTACTTTATTTAGTAGTCACGTTTTTCTTTATCTCAGGTCACTTCATTTTAATGAATGCTCAGTTTTTAGCGATTGTAAACATGATAGTTTATGCTGGAGCAATTATGGTTTTATTCCTTTTCGTATTGATGTTACTCAATTTGAATAAAGAATCTGAACCGAAAACACCTGGTTACTTAGTATTTGCATCCGCAATTGCAGGTGGCGCATTATTATTGGTTTTATTAGCAGCATTAAAAGACGGAATGAGTTTCCAACCAATGCAAAATCTAACAACGAACCAAGTTGGTATGGTACAAAATCTTGGACATTTGTTGTTCTCGAAATACGTTGTGCCATTTGAAGTTTCTTCGATTTTATTCATTGCTTCGATGGTTGGTGCAGTTTTGCTAGCCAAAAGAGAAAAACAAAATATTAACGTACTATGATGCCCGCTTTAGCTATGACTCAAGGAGTATCGATTGACTATTACATCGTTCTGTCATCGATATTATTTACAATCGGAGGCATTGGTTTGATGACACGCAAAAACATGATTGTTATGCTGATGTGTCTGGAATTGATGCTGAATGCTGTGAATTTATTATTAGTTGCTTTTTCAACCTATTTTGGACAAGGAGACGCACAGATTTTTGTGTTCTTTATCGTCGTTGTAGCCGCAGCAGAAGCAACAGTCGGATTGTCGATTCTAATTATGGCCTACCGAAATAATCGCAGCGTCAACGCGGATATGTTTAACAACTTAAAAGGATAAAATGGGAACAGATAAACTTATTCTTTTGATTATTGCTCTTCCTTTATTGGGAGCATTGTTGAACGGAACATTGGGCAAGCGACTTCCTGAAACCATGATTGGTTTGTTGGGAACAACTATGGTTGCTGTTCCATTTGCATTGGCCGTTGCCATTTTCATGCACTTAAATGGAGTAACCATTGTTCCTGTCTTAAAATTGATTTCAATGTCTAACTTCAATTTAGACATTAACTTGCAAGTGGATTCTTTATCCATTTGGATGACGATGATCATTACAGGAATTGGATCGTTGATTCACATCTTCTCAATAGGATACATGCACGGAGACAACGGATTCTATAAGTTCTTTACGTATTTGAATCTGTTCATTTTCTCCATGTTGTTATTGGTACTAGGAGGAAATTACTTTATGACTTTCTTCGGTTGGGAAGGAGTAGGAATTTGTTCTTACTTGTTAATTAGTTTCCACTATAGCGATGAGCAAAAAGGAATTCAAAACAGTGTGGCTGGTCGTAAGGCTTTCATTATGAACCGTATCGGGGATTTGGGATTATTGGCAGCTTGTTTTCTTTTATTATCGAAATTTGGAACACTTAATTTCCACGAAATCGCTGAAGGATTGCAAAACATGACTATTGCGAAAGACAGCCATTTCATAGTTGCAGTAACGCTTGCCTTGTTTATTGCTGCTACTGGAAAAAGTGCACAGATTCCTTTGTTTACTTGGTTACCGGATGCGATGGCAGGACCAACACCCGTTTCTGCTTTGATTCACGCAGCTACGATGGTAACAGCGGGTATTTACTTGACGGTTCGTTCGAACTTCTTGTTTGAATTGGCGCCAATGACAAAATCGGTTATTTTGGTTATCGGTTTAGCAACTTCTTTGGTGGCAGCATTTATTGCACTTCGTCAAAATGACATCAAGAAAGTATTGGCCTATTCAACGGTTTCACAATTGGGATTGATGTTTGTAGCATTAGGTTTGGGCGCATATACAGCTGCATTGTTCCACGTTACAACACACGCATTCTTCAAAGCATTGTTGTTCTTGGGCTCTGGTAGCATAATTCATGCAAATCACCATGAGCAAGACATCACAAAAATGGGCGGTTTAAGAAAATATATGCCAATCACACACATGACGTTCTTAATTGGAACATTGGCCATTGCAGGATTTCCATTCTTATCTGGATTTTATTCGAAAGACGAAATTTTAGCAGCTGCATTTACTAGCAACCCAGTTGTTTATGGTTTAGTTGTGTTTTCAGCTGCATTGACAGCTATTTATATGTTCCGTCTTTACTTCATGGTTTTCTCTGGTGAATTTAGAGGAAGTGAACACACAAAACATCATTTACATGAAAGCCCAGCAGTAATGACAATGCCATTGGTTGTTTTAACTGTTCTTTCTGTTTTGGGTGGAGCGTTGAACTTACCAGGACTGTTCTTAACAAGTGGAACGCATTGGATGAATGAATTTTTACTTTCATCAACCTATGGTTTAAGTTTAATTCACGAACACCATTTAGAAGTGGGACATGCGCTGACCATCATGATTTCAACAAGTGTAATGACGTTGGCGATTATTGCAATTAGTTATTATTTGTACGTCATTAAGAAAAAACCAGCCGTTGATGAAAAAGACTACACAAGCTGGCAATTGGTATCAAACAAAAAATTGTATTTCGACGAATTGTACGATGCGCTTTTTGTTCGTCCGATTGAATGGCTTTCAGGTAGATTCTTAGCTTTCTTCGAAACAGACTTATTGGATAAAAGCGTGAATGGAATTGGGAAATTAGCAGAATTTTCTGGTGGTCAAATTCGTAAAATACAAACAGGACTTTTATCAAACTACTTATTCCTAATGATTGTAGGAATCGTGTTTTTCATTGGTTATTACATAATTTACTTTAAGCTTTGGAACTAATACTTATACCACTCGCTTTAGGATTAATTTCCTTTTTAATTCCGAAAAATAGCATTCGGATAGTTGGCTTACTTGCTGGTTTAATTCCTGCAGGGGTAGCGATAATGCACGCTTGTTCGTTCAAAGGAGGTGAAGTCAATTTATTTGGTCCATGGTTGGATTTTGGCTACGGATTGACCTTTCATTTAAGCTATGACGGATTAGGTTTAGCAATGATTTTACTTACCAATTTACTGGTGCCTGTAATATTATTAAGTAATTACAACAGCCCTGTTTCAGAAAGTAAGGCATTTCACGCTATGTTGTTTTTCATGCAATGTGGCTTATTGGGAGTTTTCACAGCAGCAGATGGAATGTTGTTCTATGTGTTCTGGGAATTCACACTTATTCCTATTTTCTTAATCATCCTTTGGTTTGGAAGTGGAACAAATAAAGGCTTGTTAAAATTCTTTGTTTATACCTTGTTTGGTTCATTGGGAATGCTGCTTTCTTTCATTGCTTTGGGTGCGCAAGCAGAATCGTTTGACTACGTAGATTTAATAGCAGTTCAATTGGATTCACAATTAGCGTTTTGGATTGCTATGGGCTTCTTATTGGCGTTTGCAATCAAAATCCCATTGTTTCCTTTCCATACTTGGCAACCTGACACCTACAGTGGTGCACCAATGGCAGGTACTATGTTGTTGTCTGCTTTGATGTTGAAAATGGCATTGTTTGGAATGATAAAATGGATGATTCCTCTCACTTGGGAAGGATTAGACGATTATAAATACATCATCATTATTTTAGCCGTAATTGGCATTTTATACGGTGGTATCATTGCCATTAAGCAAAATGACATTAAAAAAATATTTGCTTTTTCATCCATTAGTCACTTAGGATTGATCGTAGCGGGAATTGTTTTGTTTACGCACGATGCGCTTGTAGGTTCAACGATTCAACTCATCAACCACAGTTTATTGTCAATTGGCGTGTTTATGGTAGCAGAGATTTTAGAGTCTCGTTTAAAAACCAGAAACATTCGTGAAATGGGAGGAATTGCCAAACTCGCTCCTAAATTTGGATTTTGGTTTGCAGTAATTGCGTTTACAGCAGTTTCCATTCCTTTCACAGCTGGATTTATCGGTGAGTTTATCATTTTAAAAGAAGTAACAAGTTTCAATTTCTACATCGGAATTGTAAGTGCAACGACTTTGGTATTCGGCGCAGTTTATATGTTGCGTAGTTATCAAGTAAGTATGTTTGGTAATCCAACGTTGACTTCATTTGAAGATTTGAAATGGAACGAATGGCTGACTTTTGCTTTGCTAGTTGGCGCAATGGTCTTATTCGGGTTTTATCCTAAAATGATTACGGATTTGGTAGGACCAAGTATTGACACGATTTTACAAACTTTAAAATAACAGCAGGAACTGCGAATAATATGGAAGCAATCATTGTACTATTTACGACCGGCTTAATAAGTATGTTTTTAGGTGCATTTAACAAACCTAAACTTGTCGTATTACTAGCTGTTTTGGGATTAGGTTTTGCAGCGTATGTGCAACATTTCCCACTTAATTTTTTACCCGACAAATACAATCTACTTTCATTCGAAGGAAATGGTAATGCTTTTGTCGGACTAGCTTTGTTCCTTACAGCAATGGTTATTTTGGCTGGATATAGCTACTTCAAAGCAGATGAAGGTCACACAGGAGACTTCGTTTCTTTATTATTGTTTTCTGTTAGTGGCGCAGTGATTTTGGTTGGCTTTAAGGACATGTTTATGTTTTTCCTAGGTGTTGAAATTCTATCCATTCCTTTATATGTCTTGGTAGGTTCAAAGAAGAAAAATGCACTTTCGTCAGAAGCTGCAATTAAATATTTCTTTACCGGCGCTTTTGCAACAAGTTTGATGTTGTTTGGAATTGCATTGATTTATGGAGCAAGTGGTTCGTTCAAGTTAGATGAAATTTATTTCGGCTTACAAATAGCTGGTTATAGCCCAATGTTATACGTTGGTGTTACGATGTTATTGGCCTCTATTTTATTCAAAGTAGGTGCCTTCCCATTTCATTTTTGGGTGGCAGATGTTTACGAAGGAAGTCCGAATATTTTCATGGGTTACATGGCATCGGTTGTTAAATTGGTGATGTCGTTCGCATTTGTGAAATTGTTTACAGGTGTTTTCGAAGGAATTTCTCCATTTTGGACGGGTATTTTAGCCGTATCTATTGTTGTTTCTATGTTTATTGGAAACTTGTCAGCGCTTCGCCAAACGAAATTCAAACGATTGATGGCGTTTTCAAGTATTACGAACTCAGCGTATGTATTAATGGCTGTTTTGAGTAACGACCCAAGCAACATCAAAGCGATTTACGTTTTCTTATTGGGTTACGGAGCATCAGTTGTTGCAATGGTTGTAATATCATTGATGTTAGATGATGAATCAGATGAATTAGCAAACTATAAAGGAATTGGATATAAAAATCCGATCGTTGGAATTGTTGCAACAATAGCTTTATTATCCATGGCAGGGATTCCTCCTTTGACAGGATTTATCGGAAAAGTGATGTTGTTTAGCAGTGTTTATGAAAATTATTTGTGGCTAGTTGGCTTAGCATTACTTAATTCTGCCATTGGTGTTTATTTTTATGTTCGCATGATCATGAATATGTTATCCAAAGACGAAACAGAAGTTAAAACACTTTCTGTTGATTGGTTACAATATTCTGTTTTGATAATTTGTGGTGTAGTTATCGCCGGTGGATGGTCGATAATTGCTTGTTGGCACTAACCTAAACTGATATAAATCAGGAAGAAAGCAGGGTTTTTTGTTAAAATCCTGCTTTTTTAACATACTAGCTTTTTGTTTCACACAATAAATGAAAAAAGTTGGTGTTATTAAGATATAAACACAAAATAAACTGAACCTTTTTTACGAATAGATGTATAAGAGGTAAATAATTGCCAAACTGAGTAAGGACAACGTTTTCAATGTTAAATTACAGTAAACATGGCAGTTTGAATTTTTTAGTATATTTGGCATCGTAAACCTTAAAAATTAAATTCTAATATTATGAGCAAGAAACAAAAAACTGCAAGCGGATTTTCAGCATTAGTTTCAGCAATTGCAATTGTAATCGCATTAATCGCAGGTTACTTAATTTACAAATTTGTATTTGGAAACCCAAATAACTTCGTTGATCACAATCCTGAAGCTGAGCCAATGGACGGAAATGTATTTGGAACAGTTTACAAAGGTGGTATTATCGTACCGTTTCTTGTAGCGGTTAACTTAATCATCTTTATTTTCTCTATTGAGCGTTTTGTAACGTTATCAATGGCGAAAGGAAAAGGTAACATAGATACTTTTGTTACTAAAATTAAAAATTTGCTTGAAGCAAAAGAAATCAATAAAGCTATTGCTGAATGTGACAAACAAAAAGGATCTTTAGCAAACGTTGTTCGTGCAGGATTAGTTAAATATGAGCACATCGCTTCAGATAACACAATGGATAAAGAGCAAAAATTGGAGTCTTTGAAAAAAGAATTGGAAGAAGCTACATCACTTGAGTTACCGATGATGTCTAAAAACCTAGTTATCCTTTCAACTTGTGCTTCTATTGGTACATTGATTGGTTTGATTGGAACGGTAATCGGGATGATCAAGTCGTTCTCTGCGATGTCAAAAGGAACACCAGATACAGCTCAGTTGGCTATCGGTATCTCTGAAGCCTTGATTAACACGTTCTTTGGTATCTTCGGTTCAACAATTGCAATTATTGCGTACAACTTCTTCTCGACAAAAATCGACACAATGACATATAGCATTGATGAAGCAAGTTTCACAATTGTACAAGATTTTTCAGCAAGCAACAAATAAAAAATAATAAAGAAATAAGGTTAATATGCCTAAAATAAAAGTACCGAAAAGTTCGCCGTCTATCGATATGACGCCGATGGTCGATCTGGCTTTTCTTTTGGTAACGTTTTTCATGTTGACTGCAACCTTGCGTTCTCCGGAGCCTGTAATTGTTGACTCGCCTTCAAGTATAAGTGACAAAATGGTACCTGAAAATATGATGATGGTCACTGTAGACAGAGATGGTAGAGTTTTTATCAATATCACAGGAAAAGAAGCAAGAACAGAAGTATTGACTCAAATGGAGGGGAAATACGGCATTCAATTAGGAAAGGAACGTGAAGATAAGTTCGCATTGATGACCACTCATGGTTGTACAATGAAAGAACTACCAACGTACCTAGACACACCAGGAGAAAAGTTGTCGAGCTTCCCAACAAAAGGAATCCCGACTGACTCTCTTGATAATCAGTTAAAAGATTGGATTTTTTACGGAAATATTGCGCTATTGAATTCTGCTAAAACAGCTTATGAACAAGCAAAATTAGACGGTAAAAATCCTGACGTAGCTGATTTCAAACCTAAATATGTTTTGAAAGTGGACTCAAAAGCGTTATATAAAAGAGCTCAAGAAGTGATTGACATATTTGGAGAATTGAGATTGTATAATTTGAATTTTGTTACATCATTGGAGGAAGCTCCTAAAAATTAAAGAAAATGGCAGAAATTGCAGAAGGCGGCGGTGGCGGAGGCCATCATAAAGGCAAAAAGCGAGCCAAGAAGAGTTCCACTAGAGTCGATATGACTCCTATGGTTGACCTTGCATTCTTGCTACTTACTTTCTTCGTAATGACTTCAACTTTCAATAAGCCAAAGATTATGTCTTTGAATTATCCGGCTAAATTGACAGATGCAGAGAAAAAACTACTTAAACCACCTAAAGTAAATAACGCTATTACTTTCTTGGTGACAGAAGATGCAGTTTATTATTACGAAAAAGAGTTTCACTCTAAGGCCAATCCCGGTCCAAATGGGCCAACTGTATTGCAAAAGACAGACTTTAGCGCTACAGGGATTAGAAAAATACTTGCTGAAAAAAATGCCTATGTACTAGGCAAAAAGAAGCAAATGGACATTGCGTTTAAAAACAAAAAGCTGAATGAGAAACAACAGAAAATCGAACAGAAAAAGTACGATAAAGAGTTGGGAGAATATCAAACCAGTGAAAGAGCAGTGAAAGTGCTTGTTAAAACAGACGATAAAGCAACATGTAAAAACTTTATTGACTTGATTGATGAGTTGAAAATTGCTGAAGTTGGTGTAATGGCTCCACTTGAAATTTCTGATGATGAACTGACAGCTTTGAAAGAGCAAACTAAAAAATAATGTCATGGTAGTTATTGTTAGTATTATCACACTTATTGCCATCGTTTCTTTGTATGATTATCTCACTGCAAGGAGATGGCAGCAAGTAACATCTTCTGTTCGTAATGATATCGTTTTTGCGAATCGTAACAAAGCATATGGTGCTTATGTATTACGAAATGGATACGATACTAGAATGGTTTTTATTCTAATTGGTATCGTACTTACTATGGGGGTTGCTTACGGATCTTACCTTTTTGTTAAAGCTAACGCTACAAAAAAAGTGGAAGGCCCAGGAAAATCGGACACATCGATTGTTGTTAACATTCCTGAAGACGATGTTCCACCACCACCACCACCAGATGTTCCACCACCACCACCAGTAACGGCTTCAACAGCGTTTATTGCTCCGGAGCCTTCTGATGAGCACGTTGTGGAAGAGCCCCTTCCAACTCAAGAAGAATTAAACGACAAACCTATTGGATCTGAAGACAAAGAAGGAGAAGAATCGTTCGCGCCGCCAGTAATTGGTGGTGATCCTGAGCCAGAAAAACCTCAAACGGTTGAAGCTCCAGTGGAACAAGTCGAAACATTTGTGGAAGAGGATGCTGAATTCAACGGAGGTTATCCAGCCATGATGAAATTTATTCAAGAGCACTTAGTGTATCCACAGACAGCTATCGAAATGAATATTCAAGGTCGTGTTCAATTGCGTTTCGTAGTTGAAAAAGATGGAAGAATTAGTAATATTTCTGTATTGAAATCATTAAGTCCTGATTGTGATAAAGCGGCGATTAAAGTTCTTAATGATATGCCAGCTTGGAAACCGGGTAAAATTGCCGGACGTGCAGTTCGTCAATGGTACACGCTTCCTATCAACTTTACATTGAATTAGAATAGTTTTAAAGGTTAAATCCCCGTTAGATAAACTGACGGGGATTTTTTATTGCAAAAAAAATGAACCTAAAAAAGACAATTGACATCAGTGTTTCATCAACTTTAATTGTTGGATTGATAACATTTATTGCTTATTTAATACTAAGCGACA